>DAOWEF010000059.1 GCA_030638665.1 Dehalococcoidia bacterium | reverse complement strand
TCATCGGGATGCCCCCCACAGCCTCACCAGCCTTCCTAAATGCCTCAACGTCCCCGCCCAAGGTGCGGAGCAGGGGATCTATCGCCATCTGAACAAATCTAAACTCGGAGAGGGGTGCGCCGGGAAGCTGTCGGTAAGCTATCCACTCATCGGCCACAGAGACACCATTGGCCTGCAGCAGATAATGCAACAGGATTATCTCCAGCCACTGCGGCACTGGGGCTGAATTGCCTTCCTCAGCCACCTTAACTTCGGGGTAATATACCAGGAAGACGCGATCAAAGAAGGGTATTCTGAATCTGCTGCCATCGTAATCCGTCCCGCTTTTCGAGGCGACGGCGTAGGGGGTAATGCCCTTCATCTCATCAAGAGCCTTTGCTAAGGCAGCATCGTAAGCCATCTTCGCTTCCCCTCCCCCAGTATATCGCCGTATAAAAACGAAGGCAAGCAGTCGTCAATACAGTTCCTTGACATAGCCTGGTGCGTCAGTTAAGATTTGCGCTGAGCCCCAGAGCAAGGAACGTCGATGCCCCGTAAAACGATAATCCACAGGAAGGAAGAGCAGATCGTCTGGCTCACCCTCAACCGGCCCCTTGCAGGCAATACCATAAACCTCGAATTGGCAAACAATCTCAGCGACGCCTGCCGCGAGATAAATCAGGACGAAGGGGTCAGAGCGGTCATCGTCACAGGAGCTGGCCAGACATTTTGCACAAGTGCTGACCTCGACGAACTCTCCTCCTCCACCTTAGATAAGCTGAGTCGAATGAACCAAGCCAGCTTGGCCTCAAGGGCAGTCGCTTCGATAAACTGTCCCGTGATCGCAGCCATCAATGGGGATGCCCTAGGCGCTGGCCTGGAGCTGGCACTGAGCTGTGACATCAGGATCGCATCGGAGAATGCCCGATTCGGCTTCCCCGAGACCTCCTACGGCCTCATCCCGGGTGGCGGAGGCACCCAGCGGCTGCCCAGGATCGTGGGCAAGGGGAAAGCCACGGAGATGATCCTCATCGCCGAGCCTATCGATGCCGCGGAGGCCTACCGCGTAGGGCTGGTTACCAAGGTTGTACCGGGTGAAAGGCTCGCCGAGGAGGCCGAGGAGATAGCGAAAAGGCTGGTCTCACGAGCGCCTATCGCGGTAAGATACGCCAAGGAAGCGGTGAACAAGGGTGTGGACATGACGCTGGAGCAGGGGCTCAGGCTGGAAGCCGACCTTTCCTTCCTGCTTCAGACAACCGAGGACCGGGCAGAAGGCATCAGGGCTTTCCTGGAGAAAAGAACGGCGCACTTTAAGGGGGAATAGCAACCGGTCGCCGCTATGAGCGCCTTCGAAACCATCATCTACGAGAAAAAGGACGGCATCGCATACATTACCCTCAACCGTCCCCAGGCGTTGAACGCTGTTAACGTCAAGATGCGGGATGAGCTGTACGAGGTGCTGCCCGCAATCGACGATGACCCCGAGGTGCTGCTGGCCATCCTCAAGGGCGCCGGGGAAAAGGGGTTCTCCGCCGGGGCCGATATCACTGAGTTTGGCACTGTTCCCTCCCAGGCCATCGGCCGCCAGGTGAGGTGGGAACGGGACCTCTGGGGGCAGTTCCTGAGCGTCTCCAAGCCTATCATTGTTGCTATCCACGGTTTCGCTCTGGGAGCAGGGGTGGAGATGTCTCTGTGCTGTGATATCAGGATTGCCTCCGAGGATGCAAGGTTCGGTCTGCCCGAGGTGGGAATAGGTATGGCCCCCACGGCCGGGGGCAGCCAAACCATGCCCAGACTGGTGCCGCTGGGTATGGCGGCAACGCCTATACTCACCGGAGAGATCGTCAATGCTGCCGAAGCCCTCCGCATAGGACTAATCCATCGGGTAGTGCCGCGTGCCGACCTTATCCCCACCGCCGAGAGCATAGCGCATAAGATAATGTCCCGCGGTCAGATAGCTGTCAGGTGTGCCAAGGAGGCGATAAAGCGCGGCCTCGACCTCGCCCTGGACCAGGGCCTGGAGATGGAGAACAAGCTATTCGCTATGGTGCTCAACACAGAGGACGCCAGGGAAGGAATCAGGGCTTTTCGGGAGGGCAGAAGCCCCCGGTTTACTAATTAGGCAAAACGGGTAAAATAGGGGGGAAAGTGGACGAAACAGGCGGAAAAACGCAGGAAGAGCTCATCGATGAGCTTGCAGACCTCATCGTAGAATCGCAGCGGGTGGTGGTGTTCACCGGCGCGGGGATCAGCACCGAGTCAGGACTTCCCGACTTCAGGGGCCCCGATGGCCTCTGGACGAAACTCGACCCCGATGATTTCACCTATCAGAAGTATGTCAGCGACCCCGAGGCGAGAAAGAGGCTCTGGCAAATGCACAAAATCGTTGGTCTCAGCTGGAGCGATGTCCAACCCAACCCCGCCCACTACGCCATCGCCGAGCTGGAGAAGCTGGGCAAGCTGGATTGCGTCATCACCCAGAACGTGGATGGGCTTCATCAAAAAGCAGGCAGCTCCGAAGATAAGGTCATCCAGCTCCACGGCAATATGCAGTGGGTGAAGTGCCTTTCCTGCGGCGACCGTCACCGCTATGAGGAGGTAGAGAAGTGGGTCGCGAGCGGCGTTGAGGTGCCGGAATGCGTACAGTGCGGCGGCATCTTGAAACCGGATGCCGTCTTCTTCGGTGAAGCGATGCCAGTGCAGGAGACTATGGAGGCTGAGAGGCGCTCCCGCATG
>DAOWEF010000067.1 GCA_030638665.1 Dehalococcoidia bacterium | reverse complement strand
CGAGACGGGGTTTCTGAAGAACGGGTAAGCCCAACCCTGGAAGTCTCTGACTGGAGACGGAGAGATAGTGGGATTGACAGGCGCTATTCGATGGTGTATAAGTGGCTTTACTTATTGGCACAAAAGGAGGATATCATGCGGGCAATTAGATTAACATTGCCATTTATTGTGGCCGTGGTTATGGCCATCGCTCTGCTGGCGGCCACCGGTTGTACCGCTGGGGCCACCGAGACCCGAGACGATAGCTTTACTGTCACCGGGCCGGTCACACTGGTGGTAAACAGCGAGAACGGCAAGATCGAAGTCAATGCTGGCTCCGACGACGAAGTGCGCGTCGTTGCCATACTGAGAGGCGTTAACAGGATTGACTATGACGTGAGCCAGGACGGCAACACGATAACGGTTGATGCGGATATAAGTGGCGGGTGGTTCGTTAGCGATGTCGAGGTTGATATCACCATAACCGCACCAGCCAATACCGACGTGGAGCTTGAGACCAGCAACGGGCTCATTGAACTGAATGATATAGAAGGAACTGGTACACTCAGGACATCCAACGGCAAAATCGCTCTGGATAACGTGAAGGGCGATTTCGATGTAACGACCAGCAACGGCCGTATTGAGGTTGACACTATGGAAGGGACCGCTCTATTGAGGACCAGCAACGGTCGGCTGGATTTGCAGGGATTGACCGGCGAGGTCGACGCCCAGACGAGCAACGGCAACATCGCGTTCAGCGGCAATATGACCGCTGGGGGAAACAACCGGCTGGTCACCAGTAACGGGAATGTGGCTGTAGAGCTGCTGGGGACGCCCAGCGTCAGCCTGGACGCCTCCACCAGCAATGGCGAGGTTACCAGCGAACTGACGATAACGGCTACCATTACGAGCGACGAACACCTCGTGGGTACGATCGGTGATGGGGAAGCGGACCTCTACATTGAAACCTCCAACGGCAACGTGACCATTAGGTAGGCTTATTCAACCGAATTTAACCAAGCCGTACTCCCAGGGAATGGTGGACATGGTCCCGCCCTTAGGAAGGTGGCTTTCGCATAGCCCGCATTAAGTAGGCAAATCGATAACAAGGTTCTTGCTCTTATCCTGAATGGCTCACCGTTGAGGATTCCAACTCCACATGATCCAACAATCAGCCATTTTATTTGAATAGGTGCTGGCTCACCAGAGGAAACGAACATCGGTTTGTACGGCGCCGACCAAGCCCAGCCTGGGCAAGGTGAACACTGCCTTGAAAATCATGCCTGGGGATCTATATATTGAATCACTCAGGGAGGCAATACAAAACCCACTAACCAGCCCAATGGTAATCAGTACCTAACTCAGTTAGAACTTCCAAGATAACTCCCGCAGCTTGCCCTCACCTCGTTGAACCCGATCACGCAGGAGCCCTAACAGATCGGCTAAAGCCCATAGTTACTCGTAGACCTTTTCCTCCACCTCCCCTGCGTCCAGGGCGTCGGCCTCCACATCCCGGCTCTCGTCACCCCGGGACAGGAGGTCACGGTAGTACTCGTGCTGGATGATGAGGTTCATCACCTCGTTGGTGCCGGTCCAGATCATTGCCAGCCTGGTGTCGCGCAGCATGCGCTCGATGGGATACACACTGGTGTAGCCGATGCCACCCATGATCTGCATGGCGTCGTTCACTACCTCCCAGGCGACCTCAGTGCAGAACTTCTTGGCCTCGGAAACCATCCGCCGCGCAAGCCTGTGGTTGAGCCCCTGGTCGATGGTTAACGCCGTGGCATGCACCAGGGAGCTTGCAGCATCGAGCTTGGTCACGCTATCGGCTACCTTAAAGCTCACCGCCTGAAAGTCCCTGATCCTGCTGCCGAAGGCTTTCCGCTTGTCGCTGTAGCGGGCGGCGATCTCCAGGGCGCTACGCCCCATCCCCAGGATGCCAGCGGCACTGGTCATCCTCTCCGGAATCATCATCCGGTAGAAGATCTCCCCGCCCTGGCCTTCCCTTCCGATCATATTCTCCTCGGGGACCTTGACATCGCGAAACAGTATCCTCCCTGCCCCACCCCCCCTCGTTCCCATGAGCCCGTAGATATGCTTGACCTCCACCCCCATGTCCTTCTCCACCACAAACAGGCTCAGCGACTCTATACTGGGGGCCTCTGGGCTGGTCTTGGCATAAACCAGGAAGTAGTCCGCTCCTTCAGCGCCTACGACGAAGCGCTTCTGCCCTGTAAGGTAGTAGTAGCTGCCATCCTTGCGGGCGACGGTGGTGGCGCCGAAAAAGTCAGATCCACCGCGGGGCTCGGTGAGCGCCTCGGCGCAGCACAGCTTGGCCTGAAGGGTGGGCTGGAGGTATTTACGCTTCTGCCCCTCGGTCCCAAACGCCTGGAACGCCTCGCCGCAGATGCTCACCAGTGCGTAGAGGCAACCGAGGGATAAGGGCAGTGTCCCGCCCTCCTCAAGGGCAATTATCTCGTCCCCCCAGCTCAGCCCCCTGCCGCCGTACTCCGGGGAGAACCTGAGGCCGAGTAGCTTTCTCTCGGCGGCTTCCTCCAGGAATTGCCGGGGGTACCTCACCTTGTCGGCGTCCATATCCAGTATCAGCTGCCGGGGTACAGCCTTGGCGAGCTCCCTCATCTCGCTGCGCAGCCTCTTCTGGCTCTCATTCAACATTGCTTCGATCATGCCCGTTTCCTCCTTGCTCCACTTTGCCCGTACCCGTGCTGGTAGCTTAGTTGTGACCGATGCGCTGGTTACGCTGGAGAGTCGCAACACGGTTGCTGACCAGATGATACCGCTTTTCCCTTGCCCAAGCAATGCATCCTGGGTAACGGCAACGTGGTGAATATGCGATGGGAGGTGTGTGCCTCACAATCTCTTAGCAAACGCCGAACTATTCGGCAAGCTGGAGCAGGCTTTCACTCATACAGTCTCCTGCTGATTCGATCAACATCGAGACCAAAGGCTCAATCCTTAGATTGGCGAATGATCTAACACTCCGATGCCTGACTTCTAGCGAAAGATAAAAAAAGGCTTGGTTGTTGGCAAGTTGTTGGTGGAGCCCCTCATAATTCAGAAAATTCAGGGCATAAACTCTCCGCTGTGGCCGTTGTACAATTAGCCAGGTTGTTGCCTGCCAGTAGCTCAATCTATTCGAAGGTCTTTATCTCCACCTCCATCCCCTTCTGCCCGATGGTTACGATTCCTGCCGAGGCGGGGTTTCTGAAGGACGTGTAAGCCTGGCCCGGATTGAGGAAAACGACGCCCCCTATCGTCTTTTGGCATACATCGTGAGTGTGGCCGAAGAGGATGATGTCCACCCCGGCAAACTCCCTGGCGATACCCTCCTCGATTTCCCAGGGCGGGCCACCCCAAGGCGGGTGGATGACCCCGACTCGCTTCCCGGCGACTTCAAGTACCGTCTTATCCGGCAATTGCCGGCGAATCTCCCTGGGGTCCATATTGCCGTAGACGCCGATAAAGCGCTTTGCCAAGTGGCGCAGCTCCTCCAGTAGAGCGATGCTGGTATAGTCGCCGCAGTGAACCACCAGGGCAGCCTCGGCCAGTTCGGCTAACAATTCTGGGGGCAGTACGTCGAGGCTCCTAGCGTGGGTATCGGAGATCACCACGATCTTTGTCATTGATTTGCCAGCTCCACTATGGTGGCGCCACCGCCCCCCTCCTCAAGCGCGGCAAGCCTGAAGGATTTGACCAAGGGGCTGTTCTCTAGCTCCTCGCGCACCGCCTGGCGCAGGGTTCCCGTTCCTTTGCCATGGATCACCCTTACCCAGGGCAGACCGGCGATGAAGGCCGTGTTAAGAAAGCGGTCGAGCCTGAACAGGGCCTCATCCACGGTGAGGCGGCGAAGGTGAATTTCCGCTGCTGGCGCGCTGAAAAGTTCCTTTGATGGGCGGTCGTGGCTACTCAAGGTACCTCTTTTCCTAATGGGCATTATATCAGCACTGAAGGTTTCATTGCCAGCGACGCTACCCCGGTGGTATACTTTATGCTATTCAGAAAGGCTGTTCATCTATCGCTCGGTGAAGGGTCTCCAGTCGCTGTGCTGAATATTGGCGAAGGATTCTTCGCTTGCCCTGTTATCACGAGTCATACTGAAGGAAGTGAGGTAGCATAGTTGCTCAGGTTAGATGGTCGTGCCAACGATGAGCTTCGCCCGGTTACCATCATCCCCGGCTTTCAACCCAACGCCGAGGGGTCGGCGCTCATTGAGCTGGGGCAGACCAAGGTGATCTGCGCCGTAACCGTGGAGGCCCGGGTTCCCGCCTTCCTCAAGGGGGAGGGAAGAGGCTGGATCACCGCCGAGTACGCCATGCTTCCCCGTTCCACCGCCACCAGGACGCCGCGGGAGGAGAGCCGGGCGGGGGGCAGAACCCACGAGATCCAGCGTATCATTGGGCGCTCCCTGAGGGCGGTGGTCGACCTCGATGCCCTGGGTGAGCGGACGCTGACCGTTGATTGCGATGTGCTCCAGGCCGATGGGGGCACGAGGACGGCGGCGATCACCGGCTCCTATGTAGCCCTGGTTCAGGCCCTGAACAAGCTGGTGGCAATGGGGCTCATCCCCTCCTTGCCCATAAGCAGCGCCGTGGCGGCGACCAGCGTGGGTATCGTCGGCGGGGAGCAACTCCTCGACCTCTGCTACGATGAGGACTCCTGGGCTGAGGTTGACTTCAACGTGGTTATGACCAGCGAGGGCATGTTCGTGGAGGTGCAGGGGACGGCGGAAGCGAGCCCCTTTTCTAAAGAGACCATCGACTCCCTGCTCGCCCTAGCGAAGCGGGGTATTGAAAGGCTTTTTACGGCTCAGAAAGCGGCCCTGGATAGCCTTAAGGGCTAGCAGGCAGAAATGCTGACCATATGCTGCAGTGAATGTGATGCAACCCTCCTGAAGAGCGAAAAAAGGAGGATATTTTGCCCCATCAAGCGCTATCAGGTCTGGTGGCTTTAGACCTCTCCGAGAATATCTCCGGCCCCTACTCAACTAAGCTGCTCGCCGACTACGGGGCAGAGGTGATCAAAATAGAAAAGCCTCCCCTGGGCGATTCAAGTCGCAGGGCGGGACCATTTCCCAATGACCAGCCTGACCCGGAGAAGAGCGGGCTTTTTCTCTTTCTTAACACCAACAAGAAAAGCATCACCCTGAACCTAGAGAGTGAAGGCAGCGCTCAGATATTCAACAGTCTGGTGGAGAGGGCGGATATCCTGGTGGAGAATTTTCGTCCCGGGGCAATGGCTAGCCTGGGGCTGGATTATTATGAGGTACTGGCTGAGATAAACCCCGCCTTGATTATGACCTCCATCTCCTACTTTGGACAGTGGGGACCATATCGGGACTGGGATGGCTTAGATATTATCGCTCAGGCAATGGGCGGTTTGATGGGGCTGACCGGGGAGGCTGACTGCGAGCCGCTGAAGCTTCCCCTCTCTCAGGCAGAGTTTCAGGCGGGGCTCAATGCCGCTGTGGCCACCCTCTCCGCCCTCTATTTTCGGGATGAGACCGGCGAGGGGCAGCACATCGATGTCTCCCTTCAGGAGGCAGTGGCCTCCATCCTTGAGGCCTCGGTGACCATGTATAGCTATAGCGGCTTCGTAAGGGGGCGGATGGGCTCCCGCCATCACCTCCAGTGCCCCTCAAGGGTGATGCTTGCTAAAGACCGCTTTATCCATGTTCAGGCGGGGGCAAACTGGGACCATTTTTCGACCTTTCTAGAGGCCCCCCAGCTTATGGAGCCCCATTTCGCATCCATCCTCCGCTATCACTACGCTGATGAGGTGGAGGGATTGATCCAACCCTGGCTGGAAAAACATGAGGCAGAGGAGATCTTCGCCACCGGCCAGGAGTGGCGGATTCCCTTCGCCCTGGTGCTCGGTATCGATGAGCTGATGGCAGACCAACAATATGAGTCAAGGGGCTTCTTTCAGGAGATAGAGCACCCTCTAGCTGGCCGCCTCGTCTATCCGGGAGCCCCCTTCAGAATGAGCGAGACCCCCGCTGAAGCAGGGCGAGCACCGCGCCTCGGGGAGCACAATGAGCAAGTTTATATTGGGGCGTTGGGCTTAAGCAAGGACAACCTGACAGACTTCACAGAGCAAGGTATCATCTAAAGAGAATGGTGTTTATCTGGGTATCGGCTTGACCAAGGACGAAAAAGCAGGAGTCAAGGAGCAGGGTGTTATCCAAGGATAAGCAGGCCTTAGCCGGTTTAAGGGTGATCGATCTCTCCCAGATTTTCGCCGGTCCCTATGCAACCAAGCTTCTGGCAGACATAGGGGCGGAGATTATCCGGGTGGAGTGTGCTGCTCGCTCAGGGAGGGGAGGGGCGCTACCCAGTATGAGGCCCGGCGGCGCCTTCGGCGCTTCCTTCCCTGACGGCGACACCGGAGAAAGGTCCTACAATCGTTTCGCCTATTATAACGAGGTCAACAGGAATAAGCATGCCATCACCCTAGACCTCACAAAGCCCCTCGGAGTCGAGGTTTTTAAAAGGTTGGTGAGGATCAGCGATGTGGTGGTAGAAAATTTCACCCCTCGGGTGATGAAGAACTTCGGCCTGGACTACCCCGTGCTCCGGGAGACGAACCCCCAGATTATCATGATCTCCCTCTCCGGGTACGGCCAGGATGGTCCCTATCGAGACTGTGTTACCTATGGTGAGGGCATCGAAGCCATGGTCGGTCTCTCTCAGCTCACCGCCTACCCCGATGGGGAGCCGCTTAAGCCTGGGGTGGCCTACGCTGATGCCACCAGCGGGCTTCACGCTGCCTTCGCAATTCTGGCAGCGCTACGCTATCGCCGCCTCACCGGAAATGGGCAGTACATCGATCTCGCCATGCGGGAGGCGGTTACCCCGATCCTCGGGGAGGCGATTATGGATTATACTATGAACAAAAGGGTGATAAAGTCCATGGGAAATCGCCATCCCACGATGGCACCTCACGGCTGCTACCGAGCGCAAGGGAGGGGTGAAAAGGGTGGGGAGAATGAAAAAGGGGGTGCAAAGTGTGGAGAGAACCAAAAGGAGGGTGCGTGGATCGCCATCGCCGTCTCCTCCGATGAGGAGTGGCGTGCCTTTTGCCGTGCTATGGGCGACCCGCCATGGACCAGGGACGAAAAATTCGCCAATCGCTCCGGCAGACTGGCAAATCGAGAGGAGCTTGATCGGCTTATCGGAGAGTGGACCTCCGGGTATGACCACATTGAGCTAATGAACATGCTCCAGGGTTCCGGCATTAAGGCAGGGGCAGTATTAAACATAGCGGAGCTGGCTCAAGACCCGCATCTCAATGAACGGGGCTTTTTTGAGGAGCTTCCTCACCCCGAGGCGGGGACCCATCGCTACCCAGGGGTATCCTGGCGGATGAGCCGGACCCCAGGGAGGCTTCGCCTACCCGCCCCCTGCTTTGGCGAGCACAACCGCTATGTATTCGGCGAGCTTTTGGGGATGCCAGATGAGGAGGTATCGCTGCTGGAAGATGAAGGGGTGAGCACCAGCGAGCCGCTGCCATATTTGGAGGCCTAATATCATGGAAGAAAAGATGGTGGAGGAGCCGCAAGCGGAGCCAATTCCCTGGACGGTGTGGGACATGGTCAAGGGGATCGGGTTGGTAATTGTTTTTACCGTTATTATTGCCTTTGGCCTGGGAATTGGCACTGCTCTGCTTATTGGCGGGGATGCTCTTGTTGAGCTTGGCTCCCAAGGCCTAAGCATTACCGAACTCATTGCGGGATTCTTTGACGTGCTTGAATCCGAGGGCCTGCTTCATCAGTGGCTGATGATGGTGTTCGTGGGAATGGTAGTTAGTGAAGGGGCGTTTGTCTTCGGGTCGTGGTGGTTCAGCGCTTTCAAATATAAATGTGGCTGGCGCGCTCTGGGCTTTCGCCGCTTCAAGGTAAGGAGAGGCTTAATATTTGCCGCGGTGGTAGTGCTTGCGGGCCTGCTGATCAGCTTCCTCTACGACATGCTGGTGACCTCAGATGAATCAGTGACCCTGGAGTTTACCAATACCGGTCTCGGCTGGGCGATTATTGCCCTTCTTGCCGTAGTGGTCGCCCCGGTTGCCGAGGAGACCTTCTTCCGCGGCTTTCTCTTCAGGGGCATTGGCAATCGCTACGGATATGGCTGGGGTGCTGTTTTTAGCGCCCTGATCTTTGCCTGGGCACACTTCATGCAGCCGGGAGCTTTCCTCCCCATTTTCCTTCTCGGTCTCCTCCTGGCCTGGCTTTATATGAAGACCGGCTCGATATGGGCTTGTATCTTCACCCATTTCGCCTATAATTCCATTGCCCTGATATTTATGATAATATATTAGAGGTTAGAGGCAATGAGGTGTCGCGGTATTCGAGGGGCAACTACGGTCGATGCCAATACCAAGGAGGACATCCAGGCGGCAGCAAAGGAGTTGCTCCAGGAGATGGTCCAGGCTAATGGGGTTCAAGAGGAGGATGTGGCCTGCATCCTCTTCACCACCACTCCAGACCTTAACGCCGCGTTCCCCGCATCGGCAGCCCGAGAGCTAGGGCTATCCCAGGTACCAATGTTATGTGGGCATGAGATGAACGTCCCCGGCAGCCTGCCCATGTGCCTGCGTATCCTGATCCTTTTTAATACGGGAAAGAGGGCAGAGGAGATCGTCCACATTTATATTAAGGGAGCTAGGGAATTGAGATCGGGGAGCTGTGGTAAAGAAGGAAGCTTGGAGGTATAACAAATGTTCATCGTATTGCGGCAAGGGCATACTGAAGGGGAGCTGACGGAAATTCTGGAGCAGCTTACCCAAATGGGATTCAGCGGTCATGTGTCCCAGGGTGTGGAGCGCACGGTGGTCGGTGTCGTGGGGCGAACCTATCCCGAACTGAAGGAGACGCTGGAGATGTGGCCCGGAGTGGACGAGGTTGTGCCCATCAGCCGGCCCCATAAACTCTCCGGTCGGGAGTTTCAGCCTCAGGATACAGTGATCAAGGTAGGTGATGTGACCATCGGCGGTGAGGTGCTGGTGGTGATGGCTGGCCCTTGCGCTGTGGAGACCGAGGAGCAGCTTCTGGAGGCGGCGCGCGCGGTAAAAGCAGCAGGGGCCAAAATCCTGCGCGGTGGCGCTTTCAAACCATCAACCTCCCCTTATAGCTTTCGCGGGCTTGGCCAGGACGGGCTCGATCTCCTGGCGCAGGCTCGCCAGGAGACCGGGATGCCCATTATCACCGAGGTGATGACCCCACAGGATGTCGAGCTAGTATCGCGCTACGCTGACATCCTCCAGGTGGGGGCGCGCAACATGCAGAACTTCACCCTCCTTGATGAGGTGGGCAAGACCCAAAAGCCGGTGATGCTTAAAAGGGGGATGTCGGCCACCATTCAGGAGTGGCTGCTCTCTGCAGAATACATCCTCGCCCAGGGCAATCGCCAAGTGATGCTCTGTGAGCGGGGGATCAGGACCTTCGAAACCTACACCAGAAATACCATGGATATTAGTGCCATCCCCATTATCAAGAAGCTGAGCCACCTGCCCATCATCGCCGACCCCAGCCATGGCACCGGCAAATGGCACCTTGTTACCCCCCTGTCCCTGGCCGCAGTGGCTGCCGGCGCTGATGGGTTGATGATCGAAGTTCACCCCAGACCGGACCAAGCCCTCAAGGATGGCGCTCAGTCGCTCACCTTCGATAACTTCCAGCAACTCATGGCGCAGGTTGTTCCGGTAGCGGCCTCGGTGGGACGCAAAATAGCCTGATGGCGATGGAATCCGGAGGTGGTGGAGGTATTTCTGCGCATCATTGGTCATAAAATCTGAGGAGAACTATGCTCATTGAAGAAGAGCTGTCACGGGCGGTGCCAGTGGGGGACACGGCGCTCACTATCGGGGTTTTCGATGGGGTTCATTTAGGTCACCAGTTTCTTATTGCGAAGCTCAAGGAAAAGGCCGCTGCGGAGGGTCTGGTGAGCGGGGTGGTAACCTTTCAGCACCATCCCCGCCTGGTGTTCTCGCCGCAGTCCAAGATTACCTGCTTGACCAGCCTTCAGGAACGGATTAGACTCTTGGAAAGCCTCGGTGTGGCACATACCGTTACCCTGTCCTTCACCACTGAGCTTTCTCAGCTTAGTGCCCGAGAATTCATCGCGCTGCTTAAGCGCTACCTCAGAATGCGGGGACTGGTGATCGGGCCCGACTTCGCCTTGGGCAAGGGGAGAGAGGGAGATGTCCAGGCCCTTGAGACGCTGGGGGAGGAGCTCGGTTTCTCTGTTGATGTGGTGCCGCCCAGGGTGTGGCAGGGTGAGGTGGTGAGCAGCACGGCGATTCGTGGGGCGTTATCCAGAGGCGATGTGATGAAGGTAAGCGAACTCCTGGGGCGACGCTTTACCCTGACGGGACAGGTATCAAAGGGCGACACGCGAGGAAAAAGCTTAGGATTTCCGACAGCAAACCTCATCCCGGACCAGGAGCAAGCCCTGCCTGCTGATGGGGTCTATGCCGCTCATGCCTTCTTCTCCGAACGAAGTATCGGAGTCCGCCCCGCTGCACGAGGGCGGGCTCGTAAAACGGCCCGCAAGGCGGACAGCGAAACAGTTTATCATGCGGTAATAAATATCGGCCTTCGCCCTACCTTCGGCAGCGGTCAGCGCCTTGTCGAGGCTCACCTCCTCGATTTCGAAGGGGATCTCTATGGGGAGGAGCTTAAGATCGAGCTGGTGGAGCGGCTGCGTGGCGAGGAGAGGTTCTCAAGCGCCGAGGAGTTGAAGGCTCAGATGATTAGGGACGTGGCGCAGGCGAGGACACTGCTTGCGCGCTCCTGAGTAGACAGACGTTCAAACCGTTTAAACGCCTAAAACACTTTAGAGGGGAAGATTGAAAGAACGGAGCCATGGGGAAGATACCTGCTACTGAGCCCTACAGGCGTCTTCTGAAAAGAGGGGTCGCCGAGATTATCATTGAAGAGGAGCTGGCAAAGCTCCTGGAGTCAGGGCGAAAGCTCCGCCTCAAGCAGGGTTTTGACCCCAGCTGTCCTGATATCCACCTGGGGCATGTGGTGGGGTTGAGGAAGCTACGCCAGTTTCAGGAGCTGGGGCATCAGGTCATCCTCATCGTCCGTGACTGGACCGCTCAGATCGGCGATCCCAGCGGTGAATCACCGACCCGCCCCATGCTCTCCCCCGAAGAGGTGCGCTCCAATGCCGAGACCTATTCGAAGCAGTTCTT
>DAOWEF010000056.1 GCA_030638665.1 Dehalococcoidia bacterium | reverse complement strand
CACTTTTCTCTTGTTTGGGTTAGGTTCTGGCTTGGCTATAATATCACGTCTGTGACATTCGCTTTTTCACAATTTTCGGTCTTTGTTTAAGCTGGGAAAGCATCTCTACATAGCGCTCCCCGCTAGGATTTAGAACGAGATTGCGGCTGGTGTCCGAGAGAAAGCTTATCTCCACTAATAGATGCTCTGTAGGAAGCACTTCCACCGCCTTCTCCGCCCATTCCACCACACAAACGCCACTCCCATAGAGATAATCGTCCAGCCCGAGCTCGATGACCTCCTCAATGCTGTCGAGGCGATAGAGGTCGATATGATAAAGGGGGAGTCTCCCTCGATACTGATTAATCACCACAAAGGAAGGGCTGGTGGCATAGCCTGCGATGCCCAGCCCCCAGGCGATGCCCTGGGTGAGACAGGTCTTGCCTGCTCCCAGGCCGCCAACGAGCAGGAATAGATCGCCCTGCAGGGCGAGTCTCCCCATCCCCTCACCAAGCCTCTGGGTCTCCTCCGGGCTTTCGCTACGAAGGTTCACCATCGCTCCCTCTTTCGAACTCCCGACCCTCATCCGCTTCTTCGCACTCCCCACCCCCATCATCCTCCCTAAACGAAGTGCTCCCAGCCCTCTTTCTCAAGCCTCACCTCGTTCCCATGTTCATCGATAACCTCAACCATCTTTGGCTCAGCGCTGATCTCGCCTATCACCGTCACCGGGCAGGGCATCGCCTTCCTTACCTTATCGATAACCTCGCCCTGGGCAGTGAAAAGAAGCTCATAGTCCTCGCCCCCTGATAGGGCGAGCTCGATAGAATCGTCCCCGAAGGAGCGTCGCACCACAGGGTGAACCGGAATTTGATTAGTAAATAGCCGGGCACCCACCCCGCTTGCTTTACATAACTTGTTAAGATCACTTACCAGCCCATCGCTCAGGTCGATGGCGGCCTTAACCCCGCGGCGTGCCAGGGCCTGCCCCTCGACGATGCGGGGATGTGGTTTTAGGTGTGCCTCTCTGAGCGTGGCTGCGGTCTCCTTATCGAACTCAAGCCCTTTTTTAAGCATGGCCAACCCCGCCGCCGATGCCCCCAGATATCCCGTGACCGCAATCCGGTCCCCCGGAGCCGCCGCTGAGCGGGTGAGTACGGTTTGGGTTGTTTGAGCTTTGCCCACCACCGCCAGGCTGAGAATCACCACAGGTGCCCCAACCGAATCTCCGCCCACGATAGATACATCGAAAAGGCGCGCTAGCTCCGCCATCCCTTCGTAGAGCTCTGCTACGCTCGCCACCTCTATATCCCCGGGCAGTCCCAGCGATACCAAGGCATATTGGGGAAAGCCACCCATAGCGGCGATGTCGCTGAGGTTCACCGCAAGCGCTTTCCATCCTAGCTCTCGCCAGGTGGTGGTGCTCAGGGTAAAGTGGACATCCTGTATCAGGGAATCGCTGGTGGCAAGCTGTGCGCAGGCCTCGGTGCGCCAGCAGGCGGCATCGTCACCGATGCCGATGAGCACCGACTTGTCTTTTAATTGCCCCGCAATTTTAGCCAGGAGCTCGATAAGCCCAAACTCCCCCAACTCTGAGACCTTCATATCAAGATTATACCCGCTTTCCCTTGACTTATCTAGCGAAGTTTGAGAAAAGCTGATATATTTGGGAAGAGATGCGGTATGCGCTCTTAGCAGACATCCACGGGAACCTGGCCGCCTTTGAGGCAGTGCTCCAAGACATCGAAGAAAAGGGCAGGGTGGAGGAGCTTTGGTGTATGGGCGATATCGTGGGTTATGGACCCGATCCCTCAGCGTGCATTGCGCTGCTTTGTAAATATCCGCACCTCTGTATTGCCGGTAATCATGACTGGGCTGCGATCGGGAAGGTGGATATTTCGGATTTCAACCCGGATGCTGCCGCGGCATGCCGCTGGACGGGGGAGCAGTTAAGCGCCGCGGATTTTAAGTACCTGGAGAGCCTTCCATTAACGCTAACTCGTGGTGATTTCACCATCGCCCATGGCAGCCCGCGCCAGCCAATCTGGGAATACGTGCTCTCCACCCAGAGCGCCGAGGACAACCTCCGCTTTTTCGAGACCAGATACTGCCTCATCGGACATTCCCATGTCCCCTTGATCTTTGAGCACGTCGGTAAAACCTGTGTCCTCAGGGAGCTGCCCGCCGTGCTAAGGCTGGGAAAAAACCGCCTGATCATTAATCCCGGGGGTGTTGGTCAGCCACGCGATGGCGACCCGCGCGCCGCCTATGCCATCTATGACGAAAAGGATAAGGTAATCTACCATTATCGCATTCCTTATGACATCGCGGATACTCAAGAGAGAATGGTGGCAAACGGGCTATCAACTTTCCTGGTGATGCGGCTCAGCCATGGCTGGTAACTATTTTCCGCGTTTTTCGTAGTCGGGACACCAGGTTGCATTGGGACGCTCGGGGCGGTGGCAAGCGCTCCGCCAGTCCCACTTGCAGCTATCGCAGAGGAAGATGTTCTTGCCCTGTGCTTTCTTAAGCCTGAGTTTGAATCGATGCCAGAGGCTAGGACCCATGTTAACCTCCACAGTGGTCAAACTAATATACTACGGGAGGAGATTCTTAGCAAGAGGAGGTGATCGGCATGCCTATTGTTCGAGTGGAGATGTGGTTAGGGAGAACCCAATCTCAGAAGGCGGAGCTTGCCAGGGTGATCACTGAGGCGATGGTATCCATCGCGCACACCACCCCAGAGGCAACTACCGTCATTTTCGAGGACGTGGCGAAGGAGAACTGGGCTACTGGTGGGGTTCTCGCCTCTCAGTCTTGACTTTGAAATGTGGAGATGATATGGTGTTTTTCAGTATCTGGGCCGCTAGCTCAATGGTAGAGCAACTGACTCTTAATCAGTAGGTTGCAGGTTCGAATCCTGTGCGGCTCACTACTATAGAGTTCGGGGCTCACGCGAAGCCATATCAAGGTGCTTGTAGATAGGAAGAAACACACCAATGCCGCTCTCCTCAGTTAGCTGAGGAGCTAAGT
>DAOWEF010000004.1 GCA_030638665.1 Dehalococcoidia bacterium | reverse complement strand
GCCGGAGCTTCGCACCTAATATATAGGAGGTAGTATGCAGAAGTCTCGCATAGTTGGTGTGCTGATTTGCTTGGGAACCATTTTGGCTGGGGTTGCCTTTATCGCTGGGATAGTCCTGCAGCGCGACCTGGTGGTCTGGGCTATTGCGGTTCCCGTCGTCATCGGCTTTTTCGTAGTGCTGGTGCTGGGATTCTGGATCGGGTGGATCATGGCAGTGACCGCAATCGAGGCCCCGCCAGAGATCACCGAGGAGTCAGAATCCAAGACCTAAACTGGTTTATCCGGTATATAGGTGACGCAAGAGTCTGCTGATTCGCAGACCTGGACACTGAAGATGAGGAGTTCCCTTTTTTGGAACTCCTCATGTATTGTAGCGGCAATGTTCTCTGAAGAGGGGTTAACCTGGTCAAAGGGAGGCACATCGTTAAGATAGGCATGGTCAAAGCGGGCCAAGATCTCCCTGAGGTGCCGCTTGAGCTCGGTAAAATCGTAGGCCAGTCCGATCTCATCCAGCTCCGTAGCCCGCAGCGTCACCACCACCTCGAAGCGGTGCCCGTGAAGGTTCTCGCATTTCCCCTGGTAGCCCCTTAACGCGTGCGCCGCGTCAAAGTGTTCTCGAACCGATATCTCATACATCTTCAGCCCTCAGTTCACCGATCTTTTTCACCCCTTCCCTACCCCCAACCCTTGCCGCCAAATCCTTGACGTTTTCACCACTTACCGGGTGACGAAGATCGGGGGCGATCTCAAGAAGGGGGATAAGCACAAAGGCTCGCTCCTCCAGACGAGGATGGGGGATGGTTAAATCTGGTATCTCCATTATTAGGTCGCCATAAAAAATTATGTCAATATCGATGGGGCGGGGGGCATTGGGGAAGCTAGGCACTCTCCCCAGGCTGGCCTCGATCCCTTTTACCAGGGAAAGTAGTTGCATGGGGCCTAGCTCTGTTTGAGCGCGGCAAATGGCATTGAGAAAAGGGAGTTGCTCAGCATATCCCACGGGCTCGGTCTCATAAATGGAGGAGACCCGCTCTATATGGAGCCGCTCGCCAAGGAGTTGCAGCGCCCTCGCCAGATTTGCCTGGCGGTCACCTAAATTTGACCCGAGGCCGAGATATACCTGCATCTAAGTCCACTTTCCCCTGATAATGGCATCGGTCATCCGTGAGACGCGTCCCATCTGGAGAACGTCGTGCACCCGCACCATATCAGCGCCACCGGCGATGCCCAGGGCAATGGTGGCCGCCGTCCCCTCCAAACGCTGCTCGGGAGGCAGGTTCAACACCAGCCCGATCATCGATTTGCGCGATGTGCCCAAGAGGATAGGCCTGCCCAGCACCTTGAGCTCGCCCAGGCGTCGGATGAGCTCCAGGTTTCCCTCCAGGGTCTTGCCGAAGCCGATGCCCGGGTCGATGATGATATTCTCCCGGGCCACCCCCGCATCCAGTGCCAGATCTATGCTCCGCCTCAGGGAAGCAATGACCTCGGGGATGATATCCTCATAGGTGATTTCCCGCTGATTGGCCACGATAACCAGGGGCACTCCCCATTCAGCGGCAAGCGGGGCAAGCATAGGGTCGCGTCTCAAACCCCAAACATCGTTAATCATCCTGGCCCCGGCCTCAAGGGCAAGCCTCGCCACCTCAGGTTTGTAGGTGTCGATGCTGATGGGAACCGTAATCTCACCGGCCAGCTTTTCGATCACCGGGATCACCCGGCTCAGCTCCTCATCGGCGGATAGCGGGGATGATTCGGGGCGGGTGGACTCACCGCCCACATCGAGGATGTCAGCACCCTCAGCCACGAGGCGTCTTGCCTGAGCCAGAGCAGCAACTATATCGCTCCCCAGCCCATCGCCGGAGAAGGAGTCCGGGGTGAGGTTTAAGACCCCCATGATGAAGGTCCGCTCCCCCCAGCGGAACTCCCGGTCGCCGCATACGGTAACGCCGAGATCGGTTCTCATCGCCTCAGATTCTAGCACAAGCTTATGGCATTGAGAATACTTGACAACTATCAGACGGAAACACCATACTGACCTGAGCGTCGCGGAGGTAAGAAGTGGAGCCGCTTAGAACTTTGCTCTTTGTCCCCGGCAACCGGCGAAACATGATCGAGAAGGCGCGGCATCTACCTGCCGATGTGCTCGTTTTAGATCTGGAGGATTCGGTGCCCAGCTTAGAGAAAGCCAGTGCTAGAGCCCTGGTGAGTGATTCGCTGGCTGGGCTGGCACCGGAGAGAAGAGAGGAGAAGGCAAAACAAAAAGGGCGAAAGGTCTTTGTGCGCATCAACTCCCTCGCCAGCGGCCTAGCCCAGGAGGATCTGGAGTCCGTGGTCACCCCCGGGATCGATGGCATAAGCCAACCCAAGCCCTCCTCAGCGCGCGACGTAACTGAGGTGGAAGAGATCGTTGCGCGTCTGGAAAGCGAGAGGGGAATCGCCGCGGGTCATGTCAAGCTTCTTCCCTGGGTGGAGACGGCTGAGGGACTCCTCCATGCCTTCGAGATCGCCAGTGCCTCCCCTCGGGTGGTGGGCATCTCCTTTGGCGCCGAGGATTTCACCCTGGACACAGGCATAACACGCACCGAGGATGGCAGCGAACTCCTATATCCCAGGACAATGGTGGTCATCGCTGCAAAAGCGGCCAATGTTATCCCAATAGACACCCCTTATAATAACTTCAGAGATGAGGCAGGACTGATTAATGAGTCTACACTGGCCCGAAGGCTTGGCTTCGAAGGAAAGTGTCTCATTCACCCCAGCCAGATAGAGCCAGTAAATAGTATCTTCCGTCCCTCACCGGAGGAGGTAGACTACGCCAGGAGAGTAGTAGCCGCCTTTGAGGCTGCTGTAGCCCAGGGATTCGGGTCAACCTCCCTCGACGGTAAAATGATCGATATTCCCATCGCAACCAGGGCAAGAAGGCTGCTCATGATAGCAGATTCTATCGCCGGTAGATAACAGGAAAGATGGCCTCGCCTTTCTTGCATTTTCAGGTTTAGAGTTATATAATTTGCCATGTGATGATTTTCACAAACATGCTTGCAGGGAGGGGATATGGCGATTGAGAAAAAGTTAGAGAATCTAGATAAGCTGAGGGCGGAGTCGCAACTGGGCGGGGGCGAAAAGCGCATCGCGGCGCAGCATGAGAAGGGCAAGCTCACTGCGAGGGAGCGTATTTCCTATTTCCTCGATGAGGGTAGCTTCGAAGAGCTGGATCCAT
Organism: Dehalococcoidia bacterium; assembly: GCA_030638665.1. Classification (GTDB taxonomy): domain Bacteria; phylum Chloroflexota; class Dehalococcoidia; order E44-bin15; family E44-bin15; genus E29-bin15. Next base: position 412 of record DAOWEF010000004.1, on the reverse strand, counting down.
TCGTTACTCACCGCTCTACCGCATTCGGCCTTGGAGATAAGCAGTTTGTAGGCGATGCAGTAGTCACCGGGTTTGGCAAGGTAAATGGCAGGCTTGTTTATATTTTCGCTCAGGACTTTACTGTCTTCGGGGGCTCGCTATCAGAGGTAGTAGCCGAGAAGATCTGTAAGGCTATGGACCTTGCGGCGAAGAACGGGGCACCCTTCATTGGACTCAATGACTCGGGTGGCGCAAGGATTCAAGAGGGAGTTGAGAGCCTCTCCGGGTATGGCAGCATCTTCCTTCGCAATACACTCTACTCGGGAGTGGTACCACAGATATCAGCGATCATGGGCCCCAGTGCCGGTGGCGCAGTATACTCCCCGGCGATTACAGACTTCATCTTCATGGTTAAAGGCACCGGGCAGATGTC
>DAOWEF010000081.1 GCA_030638665.1 Dehalococcoidia bacterium | reverse complement strand
CTAATGTTGCTATTATGGGTGATAAAGCCTCACGTGTCAATGGGTTAGCTTGCCATGGGGTATTCTGGGGGATATAATTGGCTGATATGAAAGGGCGCAATCTTCACAGCTGGCAGGTAAGCGTTGCTGAGGCTAAGGGAATTCAGCGAGTTCTTGCCGCTCAGGTGGTGAGAAGGAGCGAGCTCGAGACCCCTCACCTCATTGCTGGCGTGGACATCTCTGGCGTGGACAGTAGGGGGATGGCAAGGGGAGCGGTGGCGGTACTCCGTTTTCCCGAGCTTGTGCTGGTGGAGCAGAGTGTTGCGACACTGGGGATCAGCTTTCCCTATGTGCCAGGGCTATTGTCCTTTCGAGAGACGCCGTTGATCCTGGCTGCCTGCAAAAGGCTTACCGTGACCCCTGACCTTTTCATCGCCGATGCTCAGGGCATCGCACACCCCCGGAGATTGGGGCTGGCTTCCCATCTGGGGCTTCTGCTGGATGTGCCCATCATAGGGTGTGCCAAGTCTATCCTGTGCGGCCGGCACGGTGATTTAGGGGAGGATCCAGGTACTTATGCCCCGCTCCTCGATGGTGAGGAGGTTATCGGGGCGGCACTGCGGACCAAGCGGGGGGTGAATCCGGTCTATGTTTCTATCGGGCACAGGGTTGACCTTGAGGCGGCCGTCCACTGGGTAATGGCGTGCCTGAGAGGCTATCGCCTCCCCGAGCCCACCCGCCTTGCCCACCTCGCCGCAGCGGGACAACTGCCCGCCCCAAAGGTTGAGCAGGCGCGATTGCCGATATAGGGCCGATTGAAGTTGGAAAAAAGGAGTATGATAAAGATGCAAGAACAAAAGAAAAGGCTTGAGGAGCTAACGGAGCGCATCTCCCAAGTCATGGTGCGTCTTTGACCTCGCTCAGAAGGAGCGGCAGATCGCTAAAATAGAGGTGGAATCATCCCGGCCCGATTTCTGGCAGGATCAGGAGAGGGCTCAGGGGGTGATGCGCCAGCTTGGGGAGCTGAAGGGGGAGGTGGAGAAGTGGCGCATCATGGAGCGCAGGGTCAGTGAGCTTTTGGAGCTGGCAGACCTGGTTGCCGCTGAGGATGAGACTACGCTGGAGGAGGAGATCGCTGCCGAGGCCGAGCGGGTAGCTGCTCAGTTTGAAGAGATAGAGTTTGAGCTGCTCCTGAGCGGTGAGTATGAAAAAAGGAGTGCCTTCCTAGCAGTTCACGCCGGCGCCGGGGGCACCGAGGCTCAGGACTGGGCGGAGATGCTTCTCAGGATGTATCTCAGGTGGGCGGAGCGCCGTGGCTATCAGGCGGGGGTGGTCGAGGTCTCCCCCGGTGAGGGAGCGGGCATAAAGAGCGCCCTCATCCAGGTCATCGGCGATTATGCCTACGGCTACCTCAAGGCGGAGCGCGGGGTGCACCGCCTGGTGCGCCTCTCCCCCTTCGATGCCTCCCATGGTCGGCATACTTCCTTTGCCCTGGTGGAGGTGTTGCCTGAGGCGGAGCGGGAGCTGGATGTCAGAATAAACCCTGATGAATTGAGGATCGACTTCTTTAGAGCCAGTGGCCCTGGAGGTCAGCATGTACAGAAGACCAGCAGTGCGGTTCGGGTGACCCATCTCCCCACCGGGCTGGTGGCTATCTGCCAAAACGAGCGCTCCCAGTATCAGAATAAGGAGCTGGCACTAAAGGTCCTCGGCGCTCGCCTCCTCGAGCTTGAGTTGGAAAAGCGTGCCGAGGAGCAGGCTAGGCTCAAGGGGGAGCATGTCGCCGCAGGCTGGGGCAACCAGATCAGAAGTTATGTCCTCCACCCCTATAAAATGGTGAAGGACCATCGTACGGGATATGAAACCAGCGATCCCACTGCTGTGCTGGATGGGGCGCTGGATGAGTTAATCGAGGCCTACCTCAAATTCACCATAGGAAAGGGATCATGAAGCGGCTTAGCCTGTTACTCATGCTGTTTTTTACCCTCCCTGTCCTCCATATCCTCTTGCCAGCAACCAGCCTGGCCCAGGATGAGATCACCTTGATCTCCAGCTATGCCCAGGCGCAATTTCCCACTGCCATCACCTTTCGCCTGGAGGCGGAGGCGAGCACCGAGATCGCCGACATCGATCTTGAATATCGGCCGAGCCGACGGAGCCTCATCCCGGTTAGCTGTCGGGTGGATGTCGATTTCACCCCCGGGCAGCGGGTGGCGGCAAGCTGGACATGGGACATGCTGGAGACGGGGGGATTGCCGCCGGGGACGGAGATAGATTATTGGTGGCTGATCGAGGATGCTGCTGGGCACCAAATTGAAACATCATCGGCCACCATTAAATTTGATGACCTGAGCTATGATTGGCAGAGCCTGGGCAGCGATCAGGTGACTATCTTCTGGTATAAGGGCGACCGGTCCTTTGCCCAGGAGCTCTTGGATGCTGCCGATGAGGCGCTGGAGAGGCTAGCCGGTGAAGTCGGGGTTGCCCTGGAGCAGCCAGTCAAGATTTATATTTACGCCAGCTCTCGGGATTTGCAGGGCGCTCTGGTATATCCTGACATATGGACCGGTGGTGTCGCTTTCTCTGACTATGGCACCGTAGTTATTGGGATCTCTCCAGGTGACCTTACCTGGGGTAAAAGGGCTATCGCCCATGAACTGGGGCACCTGGTGGTTCATCAGGAGGTCTTCGGCTCCTACGGTGATCTCCCCACTTGGCTTGATGAGGGGCTGGCGATGGACGCTGAGGGGGAGCTCAGGTCAGACCTACAAGGCATGCTAAACGCGGCCATCGCCCACGATGCCCTCTTCTCGGTGCGCACCATCGCAAGCTCCTTTCCCACCGACCCGGATGAGGCCAAGCTCTCTTATGCCGAAAGCTATAGCCTGGTGCAGTTTCTCATCGATAATTATGGTGGCGATGAGATATTAGCGCTGCTGGATGTCTTCAAAGAGGGGAGCACCTATGATGATGCCCTGCTCGAGGTTTATAGCTTTGACATGGATGGTCTCAATGCCCTGTGGCGTGAGAGCCTTGGTCTCGGGCCTCAGCCTACGCTAACCCCTGCGGCGGTATCGGGCATCTCTGCACTCTACATCGCGCTCATCGTGGTAGTGGCCATCTTGGGGATACTGACTATCTATTTTGCGCTGTCTTTCCTCCGCCGCATACGATAACCTCTGGGCAAACCCTCAATTCGGCGGCCCCTTCCGGTCTTTGTACCATACATAGATAAGGCGATGCACTGCTGTCAGGTTGGTAAGAACGGCTAAGCCCCAGAGGGCCACGAGGAGACAGGGTTCAAATGGGCTCAACATGAGTCCGATGGATAGGGTAAGAATCCTCACCGTTCTCCTCATTATCCCTACCTCGCCATCCAGCCCCAATCCTTCAGCCCTGGCCCTCACATAGCTGATGAGCATGGAGCCTACGATGGCAGCAAAGATGAGGATCACCTCGAGGGAGGTATCCTGTTGCCAGGCGTAATACCATAACAGCCCGAAAAGAAGCACCCCCTCGGATAAGCGGTCCAGGGTTGAATCGAGGAGAGCGCCGAACTTGGTGACTCTATTGGTGTGCCTGGCCACTGCCCCATCGAGGAGGTCGAAGATCCCTGCTACTATGATCAACAAGCCGGCGAGGACGAAGTGGCCCTGGGAGATTATCCAGGCGACGCCAACATTGCACGAGAAGCCCAGAATGGTCAGGAAGTTAGGCGGCACCCTCGTCTTAGCCACCACACGGCCCACCGGCTCGGCAAGGCGGTGGGCACCGTCGCTAATTTTTTCAGCAGGTCGCCACATTTCTCCCCCTAAATCTACCAAGCCCCTGGTGCAGGGAGCCAGGGGCGTTATTAATAAGTTTACCCTTTTAAGGTTATGAGCCGTTGCGCAAGCTCGTATAGTATTCGATCACCCTTCTGGCGACGTTCGGCCAACTGCATTCCTCCGCCTTTAGCCTTCCCCTTGCGCCCATCTCTCGACGCAAGGGTTCATCGCTGAGGAGTTGAATCAGGGCGCTGGCAAGTGCCTGTTCATCCCTAGGAGGCACCATTAGCCCCTCAACGCCGTGGCTCATCACGCTGGCATAGCCCTCAATCGCTGAGGCGACGATGGGCTTTGAGGCAGCCATGGCCTCCAGCAGGATGATGCCAAAGCTCTCCTCTCCGGTAGCCGGAGTGCAGAAAAGGTCAGCCGTTTGATAATATGTATGGAGCTCTTCATTGGGTACATAGCCGGTGAAGACCACATCCTTCAGGTTCGCCTTTCTTACCAGCTTTTCATATTTTTGGCGCTTCCCTGGCCCTACCACAATGAGCCGGGAGTTGGGCAATTCCTGCTTCATCCTTTTATAGGCCCCCAGGAGATACCTCAGCCCTTTGCGCTTTTCTAGGCGACCAACGAAGAGGATGTTCAATTTACTGTCACTGAACCTGTCGATAGGGGACACGGCGGCGGAGAAGTGCTCAACGTCGATGCCGTTGGGGATTATCGCGTATTCGCCGGGGAAATGCTTACCGATGAAATCCATTGCCGGCTTAGAAACGGCGATCTTGCCATGGAGCTTGCTGAACCACCTCATGACAAAGGGGCTCATTATTCGATATCCCATGGTGCTGCTGTGGCAGGCGTGAAAGGTGCCCACATTAATGGTGTTCGATACCCGAAGCGTGGAGAGGGTTAGGGTGGAACCCATTGGCTCATGGAGATGTATGATGTCAAACCTTTCCCGCTCCAAGATGGCCCGCGTCGGGGAGGACAACATCGGCGATAGGGTGGCCCTGGCGATAGAGCCGCCTGATGGTATGGGGACAGGCCTACCCATAGGGATGATGTCCTGACTATCAAGGGAGTCCCTGCTACCAGAATAAGGGGTGATGATCCTGACATCGTGCCCCATCCCGGTGAACTGCTCATAGAGGTGGGCGATATGGATGACCACCCCACCGGGGTAAGCATAGTCGTAGGGGGAAACGAGAGCGATCTTCACTGGGAAAGCCACCTGGTGAAATTTTTCAGCATGCCACGAACGAAATACCCTCTGCTCTTGCGCTGTTGCCTGATGATTTGAATAAGTCCGATCTCGTTAAGCCTCACCCGAGTGCCATTTCGGGCCTGGGTCGTCCTCTCCAGGATGCTTCTTTTCAGTTCCTGGGCACTTCGGCCAGGAAACAGGGTGAGACCACTACCTACGGCGGCTAGGAAGTGGGCATCACTGCCCCCCGTTTCCGCAAGATTGTATTTTAGATTGAACCTTTTTGCCCTCCGATTGGAGATGCGCCCCGCAATCGTAGCGTTAACAGTCTCTATGCCGTCAAGATAGATATCCGGTTCACTGCTGTTGAGGATTTTCTCCAGGCTCTGCCGACTGATGCTATCTGTCAGCCAGTTCATGGGATGAGGCGCTACACAAAGGCCACCCTGGGCGTGGATCGCTGCGATAGTGGTTGCCAGTGGCTGCTGGATGGGGACCGGGCGCTCTATAAAGAGGGCCAGCAGGTGCCCCTCAAGGGTGTTCACCTCCATGCCGATCACTACTTCGAAAGGGTAGTTGCGCTTTGCGGCGAGCTCCCTCGCTTGGTAGCTGCCGGAAATTTCATCGTGATCGGTGATGGCAATGACATAGAGATCGCCCTTGCGCGCCACGGCTTCGAGGATCTCAGGAACGCTGGCCATGCCATCGTGCACGCTAGTGTGGATATGGATGTCCGCCGCTCCGTATTCCCTTTCCTTAATTAGCGTTTCTGGGGAGTGCATTCTCTCTGATAACCTCTTGGACAGCCCAATCTAGCCTCATGCAATTAAGCATCGGGAGTACCCTGCTAGTGGCGGATCACTTGCCATCTCCGGCGATGAACTCCTCCGCCATCCTTCTGGCTTCATCGTCCGTATATTGAGCCGGGGGCGATTTCATAAAATAGGCAGATGGCCCGATAAGTGACCCGCCGATGCCGCGGTCTATCGCCAGCTTGCAGCACCGGATGGCGTCTACCACCACCCCTGCTGAGTTGGGGCTGTCCCATACCTCAAGCTTTACCTCAATATTGAGGGGGACATCGCCGAAGGTGCGCCCCTCCATGCGGAGGTGACAAAATTTTCGGTCGCCGAGCCAAGGAACATAGTCGCTTGGTCCTACGTGAATATTATCCGGCTCGATTTTAAAGTCCAGTTGCGAGGTTACCGCCTCGGTTTTGGAGATCCTCTTTGACTCCAGCCGCTCACGCTCCAGCATATTAAGAAAATCAGTATTGCCGCCGAAGTTCAGCTGATAGGTTCGCTCCAGTTTGACACCACGGTCGCGAAAGAGGTTGGTGAGCACACGGTGGGTGATGGTGGCCCCCACCTGGCTCTTTATATCGTCGCCGATTATCGGCAGTCCCCGCTCACTGAACCTGTTCTGCCAGTATTTCTCCCTGGCGATGAACACCGGAATGCAATTCACAAAGCCACAACCTGCAGTCAGCACCTGCTCGATATACCATTTCGTGGCCTCTTCACTTCCTACGGGGAGGAAGTTGACCACCACGTCGGTGCGGCTTTTTTGAAGGATCTCAACGATGTTTTCGGTGGAGCCCGGGGCTTTGGTGATCACCTGGGAGAGGTATTTGCCCAGACCATCATGGGTCATCCCCCGGGACACTTTCACCCCAGTGCGGGGCACCTGGCAGAATTTGAAGGTATTATTCAGCGGGGCATATATCGCACTGGCGATATCCTTACCCACCTTATTCTTGGCGATATCGAAGGCGGCGACAAAGTTGATGTCGTGGATATGATAGCCCCCCAGGTTAACATGCATCAGCCCGGGGACGGGCTCATTCTCTACTGCGTTACGATAGTAGTGAACGCCTTGCACCAGCGAGGAGGCGCAATTCCCCACGCCAATTATGGCCACATTTATCTTGCCCAAATCTATCTCCTATCCTATAATAGCTCTTTGGAGGTGAATCTTGATATACGATTTTCACACCCATACCTCACTTAGCGATGGTGCCTTATCACCTTTGGAACTAATCCGCCGAGCCCTTGAACAGGATTACCACGCCATCGCCGTCACCGACCATGTCGGGGTTGGCTATCTTGAGCGGGTAATCGTGGAAATCGCCGCAGATTGTGCCCTGGCGCGAGCACACTGGCCGATTCGCGCCATCCCCGGCATAGAGCTTACCCACCTCCCTCCCCGGGCAATCGGCGAGGCCGCAAGGCGGGCCAAAGAGCTGGGGGCTTGGCTGGTGGTGGTGCACGGCGAATCCACCATCGAACCCGTAGAGAAGGGCACTAATAAAGCAGCGCTTCAGTGCCCTTATGTTGATATTCTGGCACACCCCGGACTCATCACTCTTGAGGAGGCTGAACTAGCCGCCACTGCGGGCATCTTCCTCGAGGTCAGTGCCCGAAGAGGTCACTCGCTCACCAATGGTCACATCGCTCAAATGGCTCGGCTTGCGGGAGCCAAACTCCTTCTCAACTCAGATGCCCACGATGAGACGGAACTGCTCACCCCACCTTTAGCCCGCCAAGTTGCCCGAGGGGCTGGCTTGGACGAAAAAGAGAGCGATGAAATCCTGATTACCAATGTTCAAGCCCTCTTGGCAAAACTACCACAAATAGGCTGAACATGACACCGCGCCCTTGCTCCGCCCCATTGCGACCTGGCGGTGAGGCATCGATTAGGACTTGCCAATGCGGAACACCTTTGTCCCGCATGACGGGCAGACTCCGCGGGTTGCCGGCCTGCCGTTCTTTAAGGTAACCTTCTGGGGATCCTTGATCTCCCGTTTCGCCCTACATTTAAAGCAGTATGCCTGCATCCGTATCACCTCCTTTCAATCCTGTTGCACTATAACTGCTATCTAGCTATGTGTCAAGTCTTTTTTAAAGCTAACTTCTATCATTGCTCACCAGAGAATACCTTTTCCGGCTGCCACAGGCCATTCTCCGGCAGGAAGCGAAGCACAGCGAGGAAGCGCCCGTCAAGGGAGTAGGCGCGGCAATACCCCTTGTCGTTACCATTGTCTAGTTCCAGCGGGCGACCGTTGCTAATAGCGTGCTCCTTTTCTTTGCCCACGATAGCGGCGATCCAGTGCTCCAGCACCACATCCATGGGGTAAAGGAAGTCCTGCCAGTAGTTATGATGGAAGGAATCCTCAAGATGGGGAAGGGTGAGACTATCGTCGATATCGAAGGGTCCGCACCTCAGGCGGACCAATCTGCTGATGTGGGCGCCACAGCCGAGGGACTGGCCAAGATCGTGAGCCAGGGAGCGAATGTAGGTTCCCTTGCCACACTCCACCTCGATAGTGAAAAAGGGAGGCTGCCACTGGAGGAGTTCCAGACGAAAGACCTCAGCCTTTCTGTCTTCCCTTTCTACCGTGATGCCGGCGCGGGCGAGCTTATAGAGGCGTTCCCCTTGGTGCTTCAGGGCGCTATACATCGGGGGCTTCTGAAGGATAGTGCCCCTAAGGGAGGGAAACACCCCCTCCACCTGCTCTTTGGTAATGTGGGAAGGGTCAACACGTTGGGTCACCTTCCCCTCCGCATCATAGGTATCGGTGGCTACGCCCAGCTCGATCTCAGCCCTATAGGTTTTATGAGCCGCCACGATAAAGGGGCTCACCCTTGCTGCTTGCCCCAGGCAAATAGGTAATACACCTGTGGCTCCTGGGTCTAGGGTGCCAGCGTGCCCGATGTGTCGCTGCCTGCTCCAGCGCCTCACCAGATCGACAATCTCTAGGGAGGTTTTCCCGGCGGGCTTATTGATGTTGAGGATGCCGTTAATGCTCAACATCAGTTTCTTCGTGACTGGTGACCTCTTTCATCAGATGAAGTACCTGAGCGCCCCGTTCGATGGAATCATCCTTATGAAAGACCAGCTGGGGCGTGCGGTGCAATGAGAGGCGTCCCCTGAGCTCCCTGTAGAGGAAGCCTGAGGCCGAGGCCAAACCATCCATCGCCTTATTCTTCTCCTCATCGCTGCCCATGATGCTGATAAAAACCTTGGCAAATCTCAGGTCCGGGGAGGTATCTACCCGGGTCACCGTTAGAAAGCAGCCAAGTCTCGGGTCCTTAATTTGGCGGCGAAGCAGTTCGCTTATCTCCTCTCGGATCAGGTCGTTAAGCCGCTCGGTGCGCCTGCTCATCCCTTATGCCCTTTCCGTTCTGTATAGCTCGACGATGTCGCCGACCTCAAGGTCGCTGTATCCCTCTATGCCCACCCCGCACTCAAAGCCGCTGGCGACCTCTTTGACATCATCCTTAAACCGCTTCAGACTGCTGACGCTGGATTCAAATATCGTCTCACCCTGGCGCATGATCCTGGCCAGCGCCCCTCTGGTTATTGTGCCATCGGTGACATATACCCCAGCCACCTTGCTCCCTCGGGCGGAAAAGATGACGCGCACCTCAGCGTGCCCTTCCACCACCTCGATGTAGGTTGGCTCCAGTATCCCTTTCATCGCCTTCTCCACATCGTCCACCAGGTTATAGATCACCGCATACTGGCGGATGTCTACCCCCTCGCTGTCAGCAAGCTGTCTGGCCCCAGGCTCGGGGCGGGTGTTAAACCCGAGAATGATTCCTTTAGAGGCAAGGGCAAGGAGCACGTCGCTCTCGGTGATACTTCCGCTGTCAGAGTGGAGGATATTCACCTTAACCTCGTCGGTGTTCAGGCGCTCCAGTGAGGTTTTTATCGGTTCGATGCTCCCCTGAACATCGGTCTTCAAGATGATACTAAGCTCCTTCACAACCCCATCACGAATTTGAGAGAAGAAGTTACTCAAGCTAAGGGGTCTAGTGGTGGTCAAGGCAAGCCTTTTCTCCTCCTGGCGCTTTTGGGCCTGGGTGCGCGCCTCCTTTTCGTTGGCGGTTACGGTGAGGGTATCGCCAGCCTGGGGCACGCTCTCCATCCCCAGGATCTCCACCGGGCTCGCCGGCTCCGCCTTTCTGAGGTGCTTACCCTTGTCGTTGAACATTGCCTTTACCTTGCCCCAGGTATCGCCTACAGTGAAGGGATCGCCCACCTTCAGCGTGCCCGTCTGGATGAGAACAGTGGCCAGCGGGCCCTTGGTCTTATCCAGCTTGGCCTCGATAACCACGCCCACGGCGTGGCGCTCCGGGTTTGCTTTAAGTTCCTCTAGTTCGGCCACGATGAGCAGGTTTTCCAGGAGATCTGAGATCCCCTCCCTCTTTTTTGCCGAGACTGCGATGGAAACCACATCGCCTCCCCACTCCTCAATAAGCAGCTCATGATCGGCAAGCTGCTGCTTCACCCGCTGCAGGTTGGCGTCTGGCTTATCCACCTTGTTGATGGCAACCACAATGGGCACACCGGCGGCGCGCGCGTGGGCGATGGCCTCTAAGGTTTGGGGCATTACCCCATCATCGGCGGCGACCACCAGGATGGCAATATCCGTTACCTGAGCCCCGTGCGCCCGCATCGCAGTAAAGGCTTCGTGCCCTGGTGTGTCGAGGAAGGTGATCCTTTGACCATGGATGTCTACTTGATAGGCGCCGATATGCTGGGTGATCTCACCTACCTCGGTGGCAGTCACGTTGGTCTCGCGGATGGCATCGAGGAGGCTGGTTTTACCATGATCTACATGCCCCATGATGGTAACTATCGGGCTGCGGGGCTTTTGTACACTGGTATCGTCCTCCTGAAACCGCTGGTACTTTTTGGCTTTCGCCCCTCGTCCTTTCTCCTCCAGCACCTCATAGCCAAGATCTGAGGCCACAGTCACTGCCGTATCGTGGTCGATCACCTGGTTAATGTTGGCCATGATGCCGTTTCTCATCAGTTGCTTGATCACCTCTATGGCGCTCACTTCGATGAGATCGGCGAATTGCTTAACGGTGAGGGAAGAGGGGATCTTGACGCGTTGCTTCCCCTCCGCTTTGGTAGCGACAGTTGTATTCTCATACGGCGCTGCCTTAGCGACTTTGCGCCTTTTTCGAGCCGGCCTCGCCGTATATCGTCTTCTTTTCGCCATTTAACCCCACTAACCAGGGAGCGTCTCCCCGTACTGGGCCAGCCCCCTTCGATCCTCGGCGGCGATCTTCGTCCGCAAGGCACGGTCGAGGTGCTCCTTTTTCAGCCCAGCCTCCCAGCAGGTTTTTGCTTTACATAAATAAGCCCCTCGCCCTGACCTCTTCTCTGTCGAGTCGATCTCAACGCCACCGCTTTCGGTGCGCACAATGCGGATAAGCTCCCGCTTCGGTCTTATCTCACGGCAGCCGATACATGTGCGCTCAGGCACGTGTTTCGGTCGCGTATGCTTCATTCTTTGGGATGTGGTGGTCATCCTAATTACAGTTCCTCGAGCTCCTCTTCATCGATAGGGATTTTCGGGGCGCGTCGAGCCTTCGGTTTGGCCACGCCTTTGGTTTCGTCGTCTCCTATCGCCTTGCCCTTGTTCTTTTTGCCCTTCTTTGCCTTTTTATTGGGCTTAGGTGCTATCGCTGGGAGGATGTCCTCGGCAAAGCGAAGTTGAGGGGCTGGCGTGGCAACTAACGTTTCTTCTATCGGTGCCGCCTCCTCAACGGGGAGCGCCTCCTCTGCTTCTATCTCAGGAACGAGTTCCTCAGGAGCGAGCAATGCAACGTCCTCCTCAGGAGCCGCGGTTTCTGGCTGCTCCACTTCGACCAGCACTTCGGGTTCCGCTACCACGGCTTCCTCCGGGGGAGGAGGCTGTTCGGCGAGCGCCGCCTCCTCCGCCTCGGCTACTGAGGCGCTCTTGATATCGATGCGCCATCCGGTGAGCCGGGCAGCGAGCCGGGCATTCTGTCCCTCTCTGCCGATGGCGAGGGATAATTGGCGGTCGGGCACCACTACAGTGGCCACCTTCTGCTCACTATTGACCGCAACGCTATCCACCGGAGCGGGGCTCAAGGCATTGGCGATGAAGGTCGCTGGGTCGGGATGCCACTCGACAATATCGATCCTTTCGCCGTTTAGTTCGTTAACAATGTTTTGGATTCTAATACCGCGCAGCCCGACGCAGGAGCCGATGGGATCGATGCCCTGTTGCCGAGCCGCCACGGCGATCTTGCTCCGATGTCCCGCTTCCCGGGCAATGGCTTTGAGCTCTACGACGCCGCTGTGTATCTCCGGTACCTCTAGCTCGAGGAGGCGACGCAGCAGGTTTCGATGGGTACGCGATACTAAAACCTGAGGCCCTCTACCCGTACGGTGCACCTCTACTAAGTATACCTTGAGCCTTTGCCCCATGCGATAATGCTCGGTGCGCACCTGCTCCGAGGCGGGAAGGACGCCCTCGGTCCTTCCCAGGTCGAGGGTGATCTGCCGGGGTTCGATTCGCTGCACAATCCCGGTGACGATCTCACTCTCGCGATCGGAGAACTCCTCGAAGACGAGTTCCCGCTCCGCCTCGCGCAAGCGCTGGAGGACTACTTGCTTGGCTGTCTGAGCGGCGATCCGCCCGGCATTTTGGGGGGTGGCCTCCACCTTGAGGTCTTCATCAAGCTGAGCGTGCTTGTTTATTTTTTTTGCCTCATCCAGCGATAGCTCACGGCCGGGGTCGGTTACCGTCTCCACCACTGTCTTCTCAGCGAACACGGTTATCTCGCCGGTGTCGGGATTGAGCTTCACCGAGATCTCCTGGTTTGCTGCGAAGCTGTTTTTACGGAAAGCGGAAACTAAGGCAGCCTCCACCACATCCAGCACTATCTCCCGAGACAGGTTCTTCTCGGCAGCAAGCTGGGTAATGGCGAGCATGAATTCGCTCTTCGTCTTGGCCAAGCTCTCCTCCTATCAAATAAAAAAGTGGGTCCTCCCCACTTCTTTTTCACTATTCTGTTTTGTTATTATAGCATAAACAAAGTGATTATGCAACCCCCTGAGCGAGGTTATTTTAGGCTATTTCGAAAAGAGCATCGCCCTGAGTTTCCCGCTAACCCCTTTCAGGGGCACGAGCGCTACCTCTTTCTCCCCTCTCATTTTCACCTCCACGCTCCCCGTCTTCAGGGTTCTGGGGCTGAGGACTACTCTTAAGGGCATGCCGAGAAGGTCGGCGTCGTTAAGTTTTACCCCGGGCGATTCTGCACGGTCGTCGAAAAGCACCTCCAGTCCCTCGCGCTTAAGCTCGGCATAGAGGCTCTCTGCCCTTGCCGCCACCTCCTCGTTGTCCGTGGATAGCGGGCAGAGGTGAACCTGATAGGGAGCGATGGGGGTGGGCCAGATGATACCATTTTCATCGTGATACTGCTCGATGGTAGCGGCGAGGAGCCGCCCGATGCCGATGCCATAGCAACCCATGAGGATGGGGCGCGCCACACCATCACGGTCGAGGAAGGTGACCCCCATCCGCTCGCTGAAGAAGCTGCCCAGTTTAAAGACATGCCCCACCTCGATGCCGCGGGTGGTGAGGAGTGGTGCGCCGCACCTGGGGCAGCCCTCGCCTGCCTGAGCGGTGGCGATGTCTACCAGCAGGTCGATGGTGAAATCGCGCGGGTAGTTGACATTTTTCATATGGGTATCGGGCTTGTTTGCCCCGGCAACGAGGTTCGCCCCTAAGGTTATTGAGGGGTCTCCAACCCGCTTGATCCCGCTGAGCCCCAAGGGAGAGGCGGAGCCTGCCACCAGGCCCGCTTTCTCCACCTCCTCCTCGGTGGCCAGGCGCAGCTCATGGCAGCCGAGGGAGTTCTTCAGCTTCACCTCGTTTACCTCGAGGTCGCCTCGGATAGCGACGAAGACTATCTCTCCATCGGCGGCGTAGAAAACCGCTTTGAGGGTCTGGCTCTCGGGGATGCCGAGGAAGTTTGCCAGTTCTTCGATGGTTACCTTGCCCGGGGTAGCCACCTCCTCCATCGCGAGCATTTCGCCCTTTTCGCTCTCTCCCCCCACCTCACCGCTGCGGGGCTTCACGCTTTCCGCCTTCTCCACATTTGCTGCATAGGCGCATTTGGGGCAGGAGGGAATGTCGTCCTCGCCGCTCTCAGCGATAACCATGAACTCATGTGACTCCTTGCCCCCGAT
>DAOWEF010000066.1 GCA_030638665.1 Dehalococcoidia bacterium | reverse complement strand
TGAGGGTCGAGCCCTCGCTGCCGGTTGGGCTGATAAGAGCTACCACGCTGTTGCCTATCGATGTCGTGGTTATCGGGGGTGAGCCTTCCCTCTCGGTGCAGCGACTGATGGTCTGCCAGCATCTGGCGAACCTGGTGCATAAGCCCCTGGTGGCGCGAGCACCCCTCGATATGTCAAGCGAAGACCTCAAAGAGCTCTGGGAGACCGGGCTGGCGGGGGTGGTGGTGAAAGTGGCGGGGGAAGCCAGGGAAGAGCTCGCAGGGTTAAGACAAGCTATCGAGTCCCTCCCCCTTGCCAGGAGGAGAAGTGGCAGGAAGGCGGAGGCCTTGCTCCCTTACCTTGGTGAAGAGGAGGAGATAACCGAGGTGGAAGAGGAAGAGTAACCCCGGGCCGCTTACTCCAGTCGCCTCAGTCTGGGGTGAAAGATAGCCATCCCCAGGGTAAACAGGACCACAATGATGCCCCCAGCCCCTATTGCTAGTTGCGCCCCGATAGCCTCACTAACAGCGCCCAGCGGTAATGTCCCCAATGGCATCATGGCGAAGGTCATCACATATATGCTCATCACCCTTCCCAGCATCTCATGGGGCACCTTGCTCTGAATCAGGGTATTGTTGACCGCCAAATAGCCAGCGCCAAGCAGACCGACCGCGATAAGCAGCACCAGGGAGAGGGGATAGGAATCGGAGAAGCCAAAGAGGGCCACGGCAGCCCCGAACCCGAAAGCGAGGCCGATACAAAGCAGGCCCTTCCTCCTGAAATCGCCCAGGGAGGCAAGTATGAGGGAGCCGATCAGCGACCCCAGACCCGCCATTCCCAGAAGGAATCCCAGGCCAAACTCGCCAACATCGAAGATGTCAACGGCAAATACCGGCATAAGGTTCATATAGGGCAAGCCAAAGGCGATGGAGACAAAGGCCATCGCCAGCAGCGAGCGTATGAGGGGACTGTGATAAATGTAGCGCAATCCCTCCACCAGGTCGACCTTTATCGAGGTGACTGCTCGCTGGCGAACCTTCTCCACTACCGGGAGCATGAATAGCAAGGCCGCCGACACAAAAAAGCAGAATACCACAACATAGTAGACGCCGGCCACGCCGATAGCCCCTAGCAACGCCCCTCCAATAGCGAAGCCAACAAACCTTGATAGATTCATCCCTGTGGAGTTAAGGGCGATGGCATTTAGGATCTCCCTTTTCTGCACCAGCTCAGGGATAATCGCCAGGCGCGCTGGGACATGGAAGGCAAAGATAATGCCGGTGAGCGCGGCGGCGGCGATGAGATGCCACAGGGCAATCCCCCCGGTGGCGATCAGAATAGCAATAATGAGGGTGATGATGCCATTGGCCACCTGGGTCACGATAAGCAGGTCGCGCTTTTTAAGCCGGTCGGCGACCGCGCCCCCATAAAGCGAGAGCAGCAGGATCGGGAATCCCCAGGCAGCGATCACGATCCCCAAGGCCAGCGCGGAACCGGTCATCTCATAGACCAGCCAGTTACGGGCCACCAGTTGCAGATGTATCCCGATGAAGGAGGCAAGCATCCCCAGCCAGAACCATCGATAGTGGCGGTTCTTGAGCGAGGTGAAGGTAGTGACCCGGGCCTGCTCCGGGGGCAACACCTCCAGTTCGCCTTCCCCAGGGGGCACCGGTTTTAAGTCTGACATCGCTTATTCCAGCAGAATATCGCCCTCCTCGCCCCATGTCAAGCAAATGTACTCGCCCACACCATCAGTGACACATCGCCTCCTATCTCATTGACCCTGTCATTACGACCCCTCCGCTTTGCGAGAGTCCGACTTATCTGACGATTTAGGCCTAGGTATCGGGGTCGCAATGACGGTAGGGTGTCAGCAAGTCACCTGAATGAAATCATCAAGAATCCTTGACACCACCCACGATGGCAGCTAGAATGCACCCATAGTAGCTATGGCCATGAGCGAAACACTCCTTTTCGGCACCGCAGGCGTCCCCCCCAGCTGCAGATCCCAGGCAACCGAATCCGGCATCGAGCGAGTAGCGGAGCTGGGGCTTGGTTGCATGGAGGTACAATTTACGCGCGGGGTGAAGATGAATGAGCGAATGGCACAGGAAGTGGGTGAGGTAGCGAAAAAGTACTGCGTGAGGCTCACCGCTCATGCCCCCTATTTCATCAATCTCAATGCCCATGAGAAAGAGAAGGTCAGCACGAGCCAGGAGAGGTTGATTCATACCGCGCGCATCGCCTCGCTCTTAGGGGCTGAGGGCATCGTGTTTCACGCTGCCTTCTATCTTAACGATTCTCCTTCAGAAGTGTATGCCAGGGTAAAAGGGACTCTGGAGGAGACGGTGAAGCAGTTCAGGGCGGCGGGCCATCAGGTCCTACTGCTACCGGAGACCACCGGGAAAGGTAGCCAATTCGGCACCCTGGAGGAGCTCTTGAACCTGAGCGCTGAAATCGAGGGCGTCGCCCTCTGTCTCGACTTCGCCCACCTGCATGCCAGAACCGGGAGGTTTAATTCCTACGAGGAATTCATGGCCATACTGAAACAGGTGGAAAGGAAGCTAGGGAGACAGGCCCTGGATCACATGCATATTCACCTTTCGGGCATCCAGTATGGCAGAAAAGGGGAGATCAAGCATCTGAACTTAAGGGAGTCGGACCTCCGCTATGTGGAACTCCTCAAAGCGTTAAAGGAGCTTGAGGTAAAGGGACTTATCATCTGTGAAAGCCCGGACCGTGAGGGGGACGCGCTGCTTCTCCAGGAGACCTACAACTCGCTATAGGTTAACAGCCCTTGGCCTTGGCCGGCGCCTCTCCGCGGCAATAATAGCCTCGATCTCGGCCGCCGCCACTTCCACCTCATCATTCACCACCACATAATCGAACATCCCCTGCTGCTTCATCTCCTCATGAGCGGTGGCGATGCGTCGCTCCAACTCGGAGACCGATTCGGTACTGCGGTCTCTGAGGCGCTGCTCTAGCGCCGCCGTAGAGGGAGGGGCCAGGAAGATGAGCAGCGCCTGGGGCACGGCACGTTTAATCGTTGCCGCCCCCTGAACATCGACCTTCACCAGGACATCGTGCCCCCGCTCCAGGGCCTCTTTTACCCGGCGCCGGGGCACCCCATAGAGATTGCCGTAGACCTCAGCCCACTCCAGCAATTCTCCCCCCTCCACCATTTCTTGAAACCTCTCACGGGAGACGAAGTGATAAGGAGCTCCATCGCTCTCCCCCTCCCGCTGCGGACGGGTGGTTTTTGTCACCACAAAATTTAGGTGCTGCCCCGATCCCTTCACCCGGGCGAGCACTGCATCCTTGCCCGCACCGGAGGGGCCGGAGACCACGATAAGCAGTGGCGTCGCCCCGGGATGAGGCTGCTGCGCCTTCAGGCCTAACCCTCCCGAATCGCTGTCAGCCTTCCCGCGATGGTCTCCGGAGCGATGGCTGCCAGCACAATATGGCCGCTGTCCATAACCAGCACCGCTTTTGTCCTTCTACCGTTGGTCAGGTCAATGAGCGTACCCGCGCTCTTGCCCTCTTGAGCCATGCGCTTGGTGGGGGCTGAGTTCGGGGGTGCTATGGCGATCACCCTATTTACTGCCAGTACATTGCCAAAACCCACATGAATTAGCTCTGTACTCATGTTCCTCCTTTTATCTTTACCCCCTTTCCATTACATTCTATAGCAATCCACCCCTCATTCCGAGCCTTTAGCCCTGCTATCACTGCGAATGAAGCGAAGAATCTCCAGACCCTTCGCTTCGCTCAGGGTAACAGTAAAGTGATAGTCGGGGTGACAGTTGAACACTCCTGCTAATTTGCACCGGTGAGCCTCTCCAGGTCCTGCCAGAAGTTGGGATAGGACATAGCTACCACCTCAGCATTATTGATCACCGTTTCCCCTTGAGCCACCAGCGCCGCAATGCCCAGGGTCATCGCCAAACGATGATCACGGTGGCTGGCGCACTCTCCACCGGCGAGCCCCCTACCCCCACGAATAACCATGCCATCGGGCATCTCCTCTATATCCACCCCCAACCTCGATAACTCCTTCACCGTGGTCCCGATCCTATCCGACTCCTTAACCCTGAGCTCCTGAGCGTCTACGATGGTGGTCGTCCCACGGGCAAAGGAGCTAGCTAGGGCAATAAGCGGGATCTCATCGATAAGCCTGGGTATGAGGCTTCCCCCGATTTGCGTCGCTACCAGGTCACTGGATTCGATCACCAGGTCGGCCACCAGCTCGCCGCTCTCCCTTCGCACCCCCTCCACCCCAAGCTGGGCACCCATCTGGAGAAGGACATCGATGATCCCGCTCCTTGTCGGGTTGATCCCTGTATTTATTACTTTTATCCGGGCGTTGGGGTGAATGGCTCCAGCGACGAGCCAGCAGGCAGCAGCGCTTATATCCCCAGGGACGCGAACATCGCTGGGTGCGCTGAGGGCAGCGGGGATAAGTTTGATCCTGGTGCCCGCACGCTGGAGCTTGACCCCCATGGCCATCAAGAGGCGCTCGGTGTGATCCCGTGAAGGCGCCGGCTCCACAACGGTAGTATTCCCCTTGGCGAAGAGGGCTGCAATGAGGATCGCCGACTTTATCTGGGCGCTGGCCATAGGGAGGCGATAGTCTATGCCCTTGAGTTTATTCCCTTTGATCGCTAGCGGGGCTAGGGAATCACTCCCCCGCCCCCAAATCTCCGCTCCCATTAAGCGCAGGGGATGGATCAAACGATCCATCGGCCGAGCGCGCAGCGATTCATCACCGGTAACTATGGAGAGGAAGGGCTGAGCGGCGAGGAGCCCCGCCAGAAGGCGCATCGTGGTGCCACTATTGCCGGCTTGGAGCACATCGCTGGGTTCCCTGAAGCCTGCTCTGCCCACCCCGGAGACGATGAGCATGCCTCCTTCCTCGGTAATCTCCACCCCCAAAGCCCTTAAACAGGATATCGTGGCGCAGACGTCATCGCCTGGAGCGATATTCTCTATCCTCGCGCTCCCCCTGGCTATGCTGTTCAGGATAAGGACGCGATGGGATACTGACTTATC
Organism: Dehalococcoidia bacterium; assembly: GCA_030638665.1. Classification (GTDB taxonomy): domain Bacteria; phylum Chloroflexota; class Dehalococcoidia; order E44-bin15; family E44-bin15; genus E29-bin15. Next base: position 1,717 of record DAOWEF010000066.1, on the reverse strand, counting down.
TCCCGGTGGTGTAATCTCGCCCCTGATAATTGAGCAACCCTTTACCCGCCGCTTCATAATAAACCCATCCCTATATTCGCAGCCAACCCTCTCGTTCCTCCCGCGCCCGCATAAAGGCCTCCTCTAGCTTCTCGCTCTCCCCACCACCACCCTTTACGCCACCCTCGCTTACCAGACGGCGCAGTGCCCTCATTTCCTCAATATAATCATCGATCCAGTGAATGATGGGCTCCCTGTTGGTGAGGCAGATGTCCCGACTCATCCGAGGGTCCCCCGATGCCAATCGAGTAAGGTCGCGAAACCCTGAGGTGGCAAGCCTTGCCATCTCGGGCCACGAGGGACTTTTCGCGGTCGCCTCGATAAGGGCTACCGACATGAGTAGGGGAAGATGGCTGATGCCAGCGACCAAGCTGTCGTGCTCTGAGGCATCGATAAATAGGGGGGTTGCCCCGATCTGCCTTACCAGCCCCGCAACCGTATCGCGCGCTTCTTTGGAAGCCCCCCTCCCCGCGATCAGGCAATAGGTGCAGCCCTGAAAGAGATCACCATCGGCGGCCTCAATGCCGGAGGTCTCCTTACCCGCCATGGGATGCCCCCCGATGAAGCTCACCGATGGGGGCAAACTCTCCTCCGCCCAATCCATAACTTTAGCCTTGGTGCTCGCCGCATCGGTAACGATGGAGCCCTCGCGGAGGCTCCCCCCGATCTCGGCCAGTATCTCCTTGATCGCCATCGTTGGGGTAGCTATGAGAACCAGATCAGCATCCTTCACTGCGGAAATTAAACTTCCCTCAGTACGGTCCACCGCCCCGAGCTCAAGCGCCCGGGATGCAACCTCAGGCCGGCGGGCGAAACCTACCACTTCAAAGCTCGCCTCCGCCCTCCTGAGCGCTAAGCCTACCGACCCCCCGATTAACCCCAATCCGATAATGGTGATCCTCATTACACCACACCTCTAATCTACACCAGAGCCAGCACATTATAACATAGTTATGCCTGATGACCAATCTCATGGGCAACAAGGACGAAAAACGGGCTTGACATTATCGAGGTGAAGCCTTATAATATTTTAATTTGGGGACAGACCTCTGGTCCTCTGAAGATTGTTACCCCTGTGTAATTTGGATACCACGAGAAGGTAAGCTTTCTTGCAATAAGCTAAGTGTCCTTTCCCCATAAGGAACCAAAAGGGATGACGAAGTATATCTTTGTGACCGGCGGCGTTGTTAGCTCGGTGGGGAAGGGCATCGCTGTCGCCTCCATAGGTAGGATCTTGAAGAGCCGCAACATCTCGGTCTCCGTTCAGAAGCTGGACCCCTATATCAATGTTGATCCGGGGACGATGTCTCCATATCAGCATGGGGAGGTCTTCGTTACTCAGGATGGTGAGGAAACCGACCTCGACTTAGGTCACTACGAACGCTTCATCGATATAGACCTTACCGCTTCCTCCAGCGTGACCACGGGGCAGATTTACAGCTCGATTATCGCCCAGGAGAGGCGGGGTGATTATCTTGGCCACACCATTCAGGTGGTACCCCATGTTATCAATGAGATAAAGCGTCGTTTCAGCGATGTGGCCAGAGAGAGCGAGGCGAGCGTGGTTATTTTCGAGGTGGGGGGCACGGTGGGCGACATCGAGGGGCTCCCCTTCCTTGAAGCAATCCGCCAGATGAAGAGCGAGGTGGGGCGGGAGAATGTCCTTTATGTCCATGTC
>DAOWEF010000078.1 GCA_030638665.1 Dehalococcoidia bacterium | reverse complement strand
CTCCGCCCCTGCCTCCTCAGCGATCCTCACCCCCTCGCCCTGGGTGAACACGAGCACGTTAACTTGCTTGCCCAGCCCATGAGGCAGGCTGGCGACCCCCCTCACCTGCTGGTCGGCATGGCGGGGGTCGAGACCCATATGAAGGTGAAGCTCCACCGTTTCATCGAACTTGGCATAGGCTGCCTGCTTTGCAAGCGCGATGGCCTGTTGAGGGTCATACTCCTTGGTGCGCTCCACCAGCTGGGCAGCCTCCTGATACCGCTTGCCATGTTTGGCCATTATTCCACCTCGATCCCCATGCTTCTCGCTGTGCCCTCGATCATCCGCGTCGCCCCCTCAATGTCGGCGGCGTTGAGGTCCTTCATCTTAATCGTGGCAATCTCGCGGAGCTTCGCCCTGGGGAGCGTGCCAATTTTTTCTATATTGGGCACGCCGCTCCCCTTCTCCACATTGAGCGCTCGCCGCAGCAGGTCGGCTACGGGTGGGGTCTTGAGAACAAAGCTGAAAGAGTGATCCACATATATGGTGATCTCCGCAGGGACAATGGAGCCTGCCTGGGAGGCGGTGCGCTCGTTATACTCCTTGCAGAAGGCCATTATGTTACAGCCATACTGCCCCAGAATAGGGCCCACCGGCGGGGCCGGGCTTGCCTGCCCCGCGGGGAGCTGGAGTTTTATCACCGTGCTGATCTTTTTAGCCAATCCTATCCCTCAACAAAAGGTATTTGTGGTTCTAAAGCCTCTCCACCTGAAGGAAGTCGAGCTCCACCGGCGTCTCCCGTCCAAAAAAGGAGACGAGCACTGTTATCTTGCCCTTCTCCGCATTGATTCCATCGACCACCCCGATGAAATCGATAAAGGGGCCATCTACCACCCGCACGCTCTCCCCTTGGTGGAAACCAACCTTGACCCGTGGCGTCTCCGCCCTCATCTGGTTGAAGATGGCGTTGACCTCTTCCTCATCTAGGGGGACGGGCTTGGCACCGGAGCCCACGAAGCCGGTGACCCCCGGAGTATTGCGCACCACATTCCAGCTCTCGTCGTCCAGCTTCATCTCCACGAGGATGTAGCCGGGGAAGACCTTTTTGGCTACGGTTCTTTTTTGCCCATCCTTGATCTCGATCTCATTCTCGGTGGGGATGACCACCTGAAAGATCTTGTCCTGAGCATCCATAGAACTAATGCGGTGCTCCAGGTTGGTCTGGACCCTTTGCTCGTATCCGGAGTAGGTATGAATTACATACCATCTCTGCTCATCCTGTGCCATCTCTCTTCCCTTTTCGCCCTTAATCCACGCTCTTTTTGAACAATCGTATTGAAATTAGAGGTCGGCTTTTTGTAACGGAGCGCCGAGAACGAAAAAGCGAGGCAAAAGGAAAACCCCTCACGGGGTTTGTTTCCCGCTTCTCCTGCCCCATTATCCTCCTAAACTGGTTATCCACTCCACAAGACGGGTGAACCCGTAATCCATGACCCCAAGAAAAATCCCTATCGCGCCGGCGATGATGATCACCATAATGGTGAGCCGCCTTGCTTCCTCTCTGGTAGGCCAAACCACCTTCTTGAGCTCGGAGATGACCTCGCCGATATAGCTGCGAATCCGGGGGATACCTGGCCTTCGCGCCGTGGCCTGCCTTCTCATCCTACCGCACCTCTCGATGGAGCCTGTGGGTGCGACAGCGCGGGCAATACCTCCTGAGCTCCAGCCGATCCGGGTCGTTCTTTTTACTCTTGCTGGTGGTGTATGTTCGCTCCTTGCACTCGGTGCACGCGAGATGAATGATAATCCGGGAACTTCCCTTCTTCGCCAATCAATATCCCCTAGTCTATTGTCTTGGTGATCGCGCCAGCCCCTACGGTGCGGCCACCCTCCCTGACAGCAAACCTCAGCCCCTGCTCCATAGCCACGGGCTCGATGAGCTTCACCTTCATTTTGATGTTGTCGCCGGGCATCACCATCTCCACCCCCTCGGGCAACTGGATGCTTCCGGTGACATCGGTGGTTCTGATGAAGAACTGGGGCTTGTAGCCGGTGAAGAAGGGGGTATGTCTGCCTCCCTCCTCCTTGGTGAGCACATATATCTCAGCCTCGGCCTCGGTGTGCGGCTTAATTGACCCCTTGGCCGCCAGTACCATGCCCCGCATCACATCCTCCCTTTCCATCCCGCGGAGCAGGCAACCGACAGCATCCCCGGGCTCCCCATCAGCCAGGGTTTTATGGAACATCTCCACGCTGGTGATCACGGTCTTCTGTGTCTCTTTTATGCCCACTATATCCACCTCATCCCCGGGCTTGATCACGCCGCGCTCCACGCGGCCGGTGGCTACCGTTCCTCGCCCCTTAATGCTGAAGACGTCCTCAACGGGCATCAGGAAGGGCTTGTCCGTGTCGCGCATCGGGGTTGGGATGTAGTCATCTACAGCGTCCATTAGCTTCCAGATAGGACCGCACCACTGACACTCCCGCTTTCCGCAGCCACACTCCAAGGCCTTGAGGGCGCTCACCCTTATTAGCGGGACCTCCTTGCCGGGGAAGCCGTATTTGGGTAACACCTCCTCCTGTAACTCGAGCTCGGACACCTCCAGTAGCTCCTCGTCATCCACCATATCCACCTTGTTCAGGCAGCACACGATATAGGGCACCTCTACCTGACGCGCCAGCAGGAGGTGCTCCCTGGTCTGCGGCATCACCCCATCGTCGGCAGCGATCACCAGTATGGCACCATCCATCTGCGCCGCCCCGGTGATCATGTTCTTGATATAGTCAGCGTGCCCGGGGCAATCGACGTGTGCGTAGTGACGCTTCTCCGTTTCATACTCGATATGAGCGATGGCGATGGTCAGCCCGCGGGCTTTCTCCTCAGGGGCGTTATCGATGGAATCGAAGGAGCGATACTGGGTTGGGCCAACCTGGGACAGCACCTGGGTTATTGCCGATGTCAGGGTGGTCTTGCCGTGGTCCACGTGCCCGATGGTTCCCACATTCACATGGGGCTTGGTCCGCTCAAAGACTTTCTTTGCCATTTTTCCTCCTCACTTAAGCCCACAGCCAGAGTTGAACTGGCGACCCCCTTCTTACCAAGAAGGTGCTCTACCACTGAGCTATGTGGGCTCTTTTTCGGACTTTTAGTAACGCTTACAAGGCCGCGATGCTTATCCCGGCAAATTCCCTATATGGTGGCGGGGGTAGGATTCGAACCTACGAAGCCTGTCGGCGGCAGATTTACAGTCTGCTGGTTTTAGCCACTCACCCACCCCGCCGTTCTATATCCCCCTCGCCTTACACAGCCCGAGAGCGGATTCGAACCGCTACCCTGCCGATTACAAATCGGCTGCGCTACCTTTGCGCCACTCGGGCTTTTTTATACTTTTTGAGCCATGTTAATGGTGTAAGTGTAATATATATAATACAATACAGTTTTGACTAAGTAAAGTTATCACCTTTCGCTACCATTGTCAACATGGGTTGCCCCCGGTGCACCCTCTTATCAAATGGATCCCTATTTGGTATACTACGGGGTGGATGTGGGTGGTGGGGAGCTCGAAAAAGTGGATGGGCGTGGTGGGTAGATCAGGAAAGGATAAAAGTAGAGCACTCATCGGGCATCGGAGGTAAGCAGGAGGATCGCATGCCGGTAATCGCTGTTATTGGGGCGCAATGGGGAGATGAGGGGAAGGGGAAGATCGTGGACCTCCTGGCGGAGAAAGCGCACATGGTGGTGCGTTTCTCCGGGGGGAGCAATGCCGGGCATACCGTAGTTAATCCCTGTGGCGAGTTCAAGATGCACCTTATTCCCGCGGGCATTTTCCATCGGGAAGTCACCTGCATCATCGGCAATGGTGTGGTCATCGATCCCGCCGTGTTCCTCGAGGAGATCGAAGCGCTAAAGAGCCAAGATGTGTCGGTAGATAGGCTTTTTGTGAGCGATCGCGCCCACCTTATCATGCCCTATCACCTCCAGCTCGATGCCCTGGAGGAGGAATCCCGCGGCAGTGGCGCGATCGGGACGACGAAGAGGGGGATCGGCCCCGCCTATATGGACAAGGTGGGCCGGCTGGGGATCCGCACCGGTGACCTCCTGGAAAGGGATGCCTTTCTTGAGAGGCTTCGCCTTGTCCTGGAGCAGAAGAACCGCATCCTGACCAGGGTTTACCAGGCTCAACCGCTTGTGCTGGAGGAGATTTACGAAAAGTATTGCCACTATGGTGAGCTTCTTGCACCCTTTATCAGGGAAACCGACCTGATGGTCGAGGAGGCTCTGGAGAGGAAACAGAAGGTCCTGCTGGAGGGGGCGCAGGGAACCCTGCTGGATGTTGACTTTGGCACCTACCCCTATGTTACCTCCACCACCACCATGACGGGGGGCGCTTGCTCCGGATTGGGGCTTAGCCCGCTGAAGCTCGATGGGATCGCTGGCGTGTTTAAGGCCTACATTACCAGGGTGGGGGGTGGTCCCATGCCCACGGAACTCCTGGACGAGACGGGGGAGCTGATTCGGGAGCACGCCCATGAGCGCGGCGCCACTACTGGACGCCCCCGCCGCTGCGGCTGGTTCGACGCGGTGGTCGGTCGCTTCAGTGCCCGCGTCAATGGCTTCTCCTCCTTTATCCTCACCCGCCTCGATATCCTCAGTATCCTGCCCTCCATCAAGATATGCACCGCATACAGGCATGATGGGAAGACCCTTACAAGTCCCCCCTCCAGCGTGGCGATGCTGGCGAGGTGCGAGCCGCTCTATGAGGAGCTTCCTGGCTGGCAAACCGACATCAGTGACATCCGCCGCTTTGAGGATTTACCAGGGGAGGCTCGCACCTATGTGGAGAGGCTGGAGGAGCTGCTTAATTGCCCAGTAAGCATCATATCCGTGGGGGAGCGGCGGGAGCAGACCATAATGGTGAAGGAACTCCTATAGGGGCAGTGGGCATTGTCGCTGTAGTGGCTCGACCCCATAATAAATTTCATACATTTTCGTTAACCTATTCAGGGGGAGTGAGATGAAAGTAGAATACGTTCACCTGGAACTGGGTGAGGAAGTGATTGCCCTGGCGGGGTACTACACTCCGCTTGATGAGCATAGGCTGGAGCACAATGGGAAAGAGGTGCTGTGTGTGACCGGACTTTCGGTGATCGAATCCAGTTGCTGCGGCATCGGTGGCTGTGCCTACGTTATTGTACCTGGATATGTGGTAAGCTGGAAATTCAGGGAAAACGAAGCAGGCCTGCCTGTATCAGAAGTTGAGCCTGTCGCCGATAAGGCGGCACGGCAAGAGATTACGGCAATTCTCAAGGAGAGGAAATTCGTCGGGAACATAGAATTTTGGTAGAATACCGGCGCATTTCCGATTGCTTCGCTGCCTCGATACCGCAGCTCAAACTTTCAAGTCAATGCTATAGTTTTTGAGCGTCGCCTCGATTATAGCCGCCGACTTCTCATCGGGCTCGGTAAGCGGCAGGCGAGGCTTGCCCACTCTAAAGCCCACATGGTTCAGGGCGTATTTGATGGGGATGGGGTTGGAGACGACGAAGAGGGTGTTTATCAGAGGGAGCAGGCGATGATGAATCGCCGCCGCCTCGCTCATCTGACCGCTAACAAGCTTCTCGATCATGTCCCGCACCTGGTTACCTACAAGATGTGAGACTACGCTGATCACCCCGTAGCCCCCCATGGCGATAACGGGGAAGGTATCGCCATCGTTGCCGCTATAGACTATGAAATCCTTACCTGTGCCATCGATGATTTTGGCAATCTGGTCCAGGTTGCCGCTAGCCTCCTTTATGCCCACGATGTTATCTATCTTGCTTAGCCTGATCACGGTATCGGGGGCCAGGTTGGTGACGGTGCGACTGGGCACATTATAGAGGATGCAGGGCAGGGTGGTTGCCTGGGCTATGGCCTTGAAATGCGCGAAGAGCCCCTCCTGGGTCGGCTTATTGTAATAGGGGACCACCAGCAGTATGGCGTCCACGCCGATCCGCTCTGCTTCTCTGGTCAAATCCACGCCCTCCCGGGTGCAGTTACTTCCTGTGCCGGCCATCACCGTCCCTCGTCCTCCCACCGCTTCCTTCACTGCCGCGAACAGTTTGAGCTGCTCCTCATCGGTGAGCGTGGAGCGTTCCCCTGTGGTGCCGGAAACCACCAGCCCGTCGCTCCCCGAATCCAGGAGTGCCAGGGAAAGTCGCTTCATCTGCTCATAGTCAACCCTGCCTTCGTCATCGAAGGGGGTTACCATAGCGGTGAGTAATTTACCAAGCTCAGTCATCATATCAAGCTCCTCTCGACCAAAGTCTCCGCGATCTGAACGGCATTGAGGGCCGCTCCTTTTCTGAGGTTATCAGCGACCACCCACATGGCCAAGCCGCAATCGTGCGAGCTATCCTTGCGGATGCGCCCCACGAAGACCTCGTCCGATCCCGCTACGGACCAGGGCTGGGGATAGAGGCTAATATTGGGGTCATCGAGCACCTTGACCCCGGGTGCCTCAGCGAGGATGCGCCGTGCTGTATCAGGGGACATTGGTTCGCTAAACTCGATATGGACCGCCTCACTGTGACCGATGAATATGGGGACTCGCGCACAGGTGGCCGAAATGGCTATGTCCCCGGCATGCATTATCTTCCTGGTCTCCTCCACCACCTTCCACTCCTCCTTGGTATAGCCATTGTCCATAAATAGGTCGATCTCAGGTAGTATGTTGAAGGCGATCTGGTGGGGGTAGACATGTGGCACCACAGTGCGTCCCTCCAGCACCTGTCTGGCTTGCTCGCTCAATTCCTCCAGGGCAGCGGCACCGGTGCCCGACACCGACTGGTAGCTATCCACGATTAACCGCTTGATGGGATTGGCCTTGTGCAGGGGGTAGAGGGCCACCACCAGCTGAATGGTGGAGCAGTTTGGGTTGGCGATGATCCCTTTGTGCTCCTTCATATCATCGGCATTGACCTCAGGAACCACCAGGGGGATCTCGGGATCCATCCTGAAGGCAGCGCTATTATCGATGACCACTGTGCCGGCCTGCGCTGCGATCGGTGAGAAGTGTTGGCTGATTTCGTAGCCTGCGGAGAACAGTGCGATGTCCATCCCATCAAAGGACTGTTGTGTGGTCTCCTTGACTTCCAACTCTCTATCGTTGACCGTGAGCTTCCGGCCTGCGGAGCGGTCCGAGGCGAAGAGGTGAAGGGAGCTCATAGGGAAATTCCGCTGTCCCAGGACCTTGATAAACTCCTGCCCCACCAGTCCCGTGGCGCCTACGATGGCAACATTGAATTCTTTCATTACTAAATCCCCTACAATCCTAGAAGTGTCTCGAGGCCATATACAAGACCTTTCTTTTTTACCACATGTTTTATTGCCATGACAACCCCCGGCATGAAGGACTCACGGCTGATAGAGTCATGGCTTATGGTCAGCGTCTGGGCCGGTGCCCCCAGGATCACTTCCTGATGGGCCAAAAACCCGGGAAGACGCACGCTATGCACACTGACCCCCTCAACCTGCCCGCCGCGGGTGCCGGCGAGGCTCTCCTTCTCCAGTGTGGGATAGCGGAAAGGCTTTCCCCGCGCTGCCACCATCGCCTGTGCGGTGGCTAGGGCGGTGCCCGATGGGGCATCAGCCTTCCCTTCATGATGCTTTTCGATGACCTCGGCATAATCGAAATATCTGGCTGCCAGTTTCGCCAGATGGATCATCAACACTGCCCCCAGGGAGAAGTTTGGGGCCACCACCACGCCAACATCGCCCTGCCGACTTAACCTTTCGATCTCGTCAATATCTTCTGAGGAGAGGCCGGTGGTCCCGATAACCAGATTAACGCCATGCTTGGCAGCGAGGCGCACTGCCGGCATGGTCGCCTCTCGGATGGTGAAATCAACCATTACATCGGGACTGGTTTGGGAAAGGATGGTCTCCAGGTCTGAAGAGTAAGGGATCTCCCCGGAGCCATCGGGAAGGGGCAGGCGCTCTCGGTCTGCCTTAAGATCAACGGCGCCCGCCGCCTCAAGCTCCGCATCGGAGCAGAGCGCCCGCAAGGCCTCACGCCCCATCCTCCCTGCTGCACCATGAACGATTACCTTTATCATCGTTGGATTAGACCTCGCTACGGCTCGTTGCTACCCCACTACCTCTGGGGGGGCTTCCTCCCTCTATCCGGATAACGCCTCGGCGGCGGCGGCCCTCCCCTGGGTCTGCGTTCCAGATCACCACCCCGAGGCCGTTGGGGTGGGTACTGAGGTTTCCCGGCAAAGCCTGACGACATAGTATCCTTCGCATTGGTCACCTTTGAGAGCCCTTGAAGTACTGCGCGGCGGGAAAGATTTATCCGCCCCATGCGGTCGATCTCGGTGACCACGACCATGATCTCATCGCCCACCTTGACCACATCCTCAACGCTGGGCACCCGGTAGTCGGCAAGCTCACTGATATGAACCATCCCCTCCTTGCCGGGGAGGATCTCCACAAAGGCGCCAATGCTGATCACCCGGGTCACCTTCCCGGTATAGACAGTACCAACCTCCACATCCCTGGTCAAATCCTCGATGATCTTGATCGCCTTTTGTGCTCCCTCCTCACTGATTGAGCCGATGATAATAGTGCCATCATTTTCAACGTCTATGGTCGCCTTGGTCTCCTCGGTGATCGACCTGATGGTCTTGCCCCCGGGGCCGATGACGGTGCCGATCTTATCGGGGTCGATGGTTATCTTTTGCATCCTAGGGGCATATTTGCTGAGCTGCGGGCGACTGGAGCTGATGGTCTGGATCATCTTATCGAGGATGAAGCAGCGGGCATCATGCCCCTGCTGAATTGCCTTCTCGATAACCTCATAGGGAATCCCTTTGAGCTTGATGTCCATTTGGAGGGCGGTGATCCCCTCGGCCGTCCCCGCTACCTTGAAATCCATGTTGCCATAGGCATCCTCCAGTCCCTCGATATCGGTGAGCAGGACATATTTGCCATCCTCAACGATCACTCCCATGGCCACCCCGGCCACAGGGCTACTGATGGGAATGCCGGCATCCATCAGGGACAGGACGCTGGCGCAGACGCTGGCCATAGAGGTCGAGCCATTAGAGGCGAGGACCTCGGAGACCAGGCGAATGGTATAGGGGAAATCCTCCTCATTGGGAAGCACAGGAGTAAGCGCCCTTTCCACCAGGGCGCCGTGTCCGATCTCCCGTCGCCCCGGCCCAACAATACGTTTCACCTCACCGGTGGAGTAGGGGGGGAAATTGTAGTGATGCAGGAAGCGCTTGCTCTCCTCCTGACTGATGGTATCGATGAGCTGCTCCTTTCTTGTCGAGCCCAGCGTAGTAGTGGTCAATACCTGGGTGCCCCCACGCTTGAACAGACCTGAGCCATGGGTGCGGGGTAGAAAGCCAACCTCACAGGCGATGGGGCGAACCTCACTCAGCCCACGACCGCCGACGCGAGCTCCTCGCTGCAGAATTTGCGACCTCACCTCCCTCCGTGACAGGGATTCCAGGACGAGGGCGATCTCTTGAGGGGGGAACTTCTCCTCCAGCTTCTGGGAAAGCTCCTCTTTAATGGCGGTGAGGGCCTCCTCACGCTCCCCCTTTAGCTTGCAGACTATCTTATTGAGCCTGCCTTCGACGATGGCGGAGACCGCTTCCTCAACTTCACGGTTAATCTCAGGGGGGGTGAAATCCATCTTGGGCTTGCCACAAGCATCGCGAAGTTGCTGTTGTAGCCTGATGATATCCAGATTCGCCTGCTGTCCAAATTTGATGGCCTCCAGGATTAGCCTGTCAGGCACCTCCTTTGCCCCGGCCTCCACCATGACCAGAGCATCGCTGGTACCGGCGATGACAATGTCCAGTGAGCTGTCGGCCAGCTGGGTGAACGTGGGGTTAAGCACCAGTTCCCCATCGATGCAACCAACGCGCACCGCACCCACCGGCCCCTCAAAGGGGATAGGGGAGAGCGAGAGCGCTGCTGAGGCTCCAATTATGGCCAGCACGTCCGCCTCGTTCTCTTGATCTGTAGAGAGGATGGTGATCACGACCTGGGTTTCGTTGCGGAAGCTCTTGGGAAATAGGGGGCGGAGCGAGCGGTCGATGAGCCGATCGGCGAGGATGGCATCCTGGCTGGGGCGGCTTTCCCTCCTGATAAAGCTACCGGGGATCTTGCCGGCGGCATAGTGCCTCTCCTCATAGTCGATGGTCAGAGGGACAAAATCGGTCCCCTCCCGCTGCTCACCGGATACGCAGGCGGTAACCAGTATCAGGGTATCGGCGTACTGTACCGTAACCGCGCCGTCCGCCTGGTCGGCAAGCCTGCCGGTCTCAATATAAATGGGGCAATTGCCCACCAGACAATTAAAAACCTGTGGCATTATGAGGTTAACCTCCTTACTTTCGGAGACCGAGCCTTGCTATCACCGAGCGGTAACGCTGAGGGTCGACCTTCTTCAAATATGATAACTGCCGCTGTCGCTGTCCCACCAGCATGAGAAGTCCGCGGAGGGAGTGATGGTCATGGCGGTGAACCCTCATGTGCTCTGTCAGGCCATTTATCCGCTCCGTAAGGAGGGCGACCTGAACCTCGGGGGATCCGGTGTCCTCCTCGTGCAGTCGAAAACCCTCTATAATGGTCTGCTTTTTATCCTTCTCCATTTCAGATGAGGCATTATAACATAATCGCAGCACCATGTAAATCATCTATCCGAAACTGGATCATAACTCCAGAGCGAAAAAGTGTTGCTAAAAATAGCAGTTCAAATAGCCACAATTGCCATGAACTCTCTTGAGGGGTTGAATGCTCTCGATTTGGGGGTTTGGCTGAGGCTCTAACCTTGAAAATGGTGAGTCTAACTGCGCGATACAAAGAACCTTCAACCTTCCCACATTAGCGTAGCGATTATGTCAACGTAATTGCGGCAGCTAACTGCCACCAGTGCAACCGCTGATCTCGTTCAGATAGATAGTTGATACTTGATATCGTGGATTACGCTTCACTTATCATTGCGGGATGCTTTGCGATAAATCAACCGCGGGGACGAGTGTATTAGAACACATCCGTGCTACACCATAGGTTCTACCAAGCAGGAGCTATAAATGGGAGTCCCCTGATGTAATCGGGGGCGTGGGTCTCTCCGATATATCGGAGCAGAAACACATCTCAGGGCAGGTGGGTGGGAAAAGGTGAGACTGAGTCGCTTCGCTTCACTCGAGATGACAACCACAATAGGCGAAAGGTGACGTGTCACTAATGTAATGAACGAGTACAACTGCTTGCCATTTAGTGGAGTTTCCGAGTAGAATAGATGTGGAGAAATAGGTGCGAGTTTGGGGTGCCTCTCCTGAAAAAGGGGAGGCACTTTTCCGACAGGAAATAGCGGGAAGCTTGGACGCAATATGACATTGGATTATATCTTCCACCCCCGCTCGATAGCGGTGGTTGGCGCGAGCGTGGGCCCCTGGAACGCCGTTACTCAGCTATTCTTAGATACCCTGCCCCAGTTCGGATACAAAGGCGAAGTCTACCCCATCAACCCCAAGTTCGATGAGATATCGGGGCTGAAGGCCTACCCCAACGTACGGGATGTCCCGGGGCCGGTGGATCACGTCATCTGCATGATCCCCGCGGAGGCCACACGCCAGCTTCTCGAAGACTGTGTTGCCAAGGGTGTGCAGACCGTTCACCTTTACACCGCTGGCTTTGCGGAGACCGGCGAGGTGGATAGGGTGAGGCTGCAGGATGAGCTGGTCTCCATCGCTCGCCGCGGTGGCATTCGCATTATCGGCCCTAACTGCATGGGGATATACTGCCCCGGCTCCGGCATCACCTATTGCGCTGACTTCCCCAAGGAACCGGGGACGGTGGGCTTTATCTCCCAGAGCGGAAGCTACTCGATCCTCATGGTGCGGGGGGCAGCCGCCCGCGGGGTGCGCTTCAGCAAGATGGTGAGTTACGGGAACGCCAGCGACATCGATGAAATCAACCTCCTGGATTATCTGGCACATGACCCGGAGACCGAGGTCATCGCCGCCTACATTGAGGGTACGAAGGACGGGCAGCGGCTGCGAAAGGTGCTCACTGAAGCGGCGGCAAAGAAGCCGGTGATCATTATCAAGAAGGGCGGCACCGCAGCGGGCAGCCGGGGGGCGCTCTCCCATACCGGGGCGCTGGCTGGCGATAACGCGGTGTGGGAAGCGCTCCTGAAGCAGACTGGCGTCATCCGGGTGGAGGATTTCGAGGAGATGATCGACATGCTGGTAACCTTCCTGTTCTTTCCCATTCTCCGGGGGGGGCGGGTAGCGGTGGTGGGTCTGGGGGGTGGTGCCAGCGTACGGGCCTCCGATGAGTGCGAGCTCGGGGGGCTGAGCCTTCCCCCTGCTCCCGAGGAGCTGGTGACGGAGATCAAGCGCTTCATTCCCGTAGCGGGCAGCATGCTGCGAAATCCATTTGACATGGGTACCTACCGCCACGACTGGACTCCCGTACTCCGGGCTCTTGATAGCTGGGCAGAGCTGGATATATTCCTATGGCAGATTGCCCCTGAAATTGAGCCTTTTGAGGAAGGCGTCTATCGCCAGTTCATTACAGAACGGAGAGGCCAAATATTGGAGATGTTCCAGGGGATGCAGAAGCCGACAGCGGTGGTGGTCCATGCAGTAGAAGCTAGCATTGGCTTGGAGACTCTTGATATCATGCGGACAAGGTGCGCGGAGCACGAGATGGCCTTCTACCCTTCCATATACAGGGCGGCGCGTGCCATAAGTAGATACATTGACTATCATGCCCGGCGCGGCAGTAAAAAATAACCATAGCTATCTATCCCGGCTTGGCGGTCAGTGTATGCGCCCCTTTTGGTTCATCTCGATTTTGGTTGACACTCTATTTCAATAGCGGTATCCTCCAATCAAGCGATTGGGACCCAGGAGTATATCTATGAGAGAAGTCGTTAAATTAATTGGCTTTATTTTACTCATCATCGGCACTCTCGGTCTTCTAATTAATGAGTTTGCCTTCGATTGGGGGAGAACTGCCACCGTAACATTCGCTGTATTTAATATCGTGGGGTTTGCTACTTTGGCTATTACCCAATGGGGTATGAAAAAAGACAAATAAGACATAGATAACAACTGAACGGAACCCGCGTCTTAACAACCTGGACCGAGTGCGGTTGGGCGCTCAGAAGTTTCGGACAAGCTCATGTATTGCGGTGCAAGTCAAAGCGTTCTCTTGTCCCGATAGGTTCAACTTTCCGGTGCCAACAGACAAAAATGCCATCGTTATGGGTTTTGCCTTGAAGGTCCGGATAAGGAATCTTACCAGCGGGTTGAAGTCAGCCAGCAAGTCCACCTTTTGGAAGACATTCTCAAGCTGCAGATTCAGCTCGAGGGACAAATCTTTATCCTGAAGCTTCACTCGATGTGTCTGAGGAAGTTCCATCTGTGCCACCGGGTCGAACTTGATATCTGTTTTAGTTAGGCTCCATTTGTTGGTTTCTGATGTCATATAAAGCAGCTTGCCCGAGTCGTAAATCATCAAAGGCTTTACTTCGGCATTATCATATGTCTTGGTCGTGACAATATCCGCAAAGATAACGGTAAATTCCTCATCATAGACTCTTCCCCAATCCCAGTATGCGATAACGTCCATGGGAGCAAAGTTTAACCAGTTGTGGTCGCGGTATCCCACCCCCTCGATGCTGAGGGTTTCCTCCTTCGTTCTGAAGGTGCCCTTGGCGTGGCTGCGTGGCTGGGGGACAACCCAGAACATATACTTTGTCTCATCGCCAAAGCAGGCGTGGCTTTTAATACCGCTTATTTCAGAATCGAGTTCCAGGTCGAGGGCTTTCTCTCCATCCTCGATGTGCAGCTCGCAATGTGAAAGATCTCCCCTAATGAAGTTTTTGTCAATCTCAACCTCACATAATTCGGTTGAAGATTTGAAGGAGGAGTAGGGGAACTTCTTTTCCATGAGGATCTCTGTTCCATCGGGTTTCACCAAGCTGGATCTGATACCGGTCCTCACCTTTCGTGGCCGGGCAACATCCCCCATGATATAGAATTGGCCTCTAATAATACCTCCGTCTCCGTTCATTACATCGAAGTACCACCACTCAATATAGTTTGGGTTCTTCAATGGATGCCAGGCGTCGTCGGATTGACCAATCATCATAGACTCGGGGATTTCCCTGAAGGTCTGTCCTTCATAGATTACCTTCATCGCTTCCCTCCATAACGTTAGCGCAGCTCACTAAATGGACACTTTAGGTATCTGAGCTGCCTTTGTCAAGCACTCTCAACCATGGGGGAGCGATTGCACGAAAGGGCTTGTTGGGCTATGCGGGAGTTCCCATCCGCAACGGTGTGGGCCATCCTGGACTCGAACTTGGCTTTACACTATATCTGTCAAAATGCGGGCTATTGAACCACGTGGATGCGGGGCGGAAGTCGAGCCTCACCGTGAGCGATCTGGTGGGGCAGTTCGAGCTGTCCTGCGGCAAACGATTCGTTGACGACAGTCTTCTACTGCAATGCCGGGATGAGGGCTAGCCTAATCCTCGGCCAGGAACATGGCCCCCGAGACCATGAAGTAGATTCCCAGGCCGATAAGGGCTACGCCACAGGCCAGCAGTAACCCACGGTATACCCTCAGACTCATCAACCGCTTCCCCCGTGCGACGACCAGGGACACCATGCTATACCATCCCAGGTCAGACAGGATGTGGCCTAAGTAGAAGACCACTACCCCTATTGCCCCTGCCGCCAGGGACCACAATACCCAGGTGGTCCCCACTGTGGCCCACCATATGAGCCAGTAGGGGTTGGCTACGCTTAAAACCGCACCGGTTGCTATCAGCCGCCGCCCCGGCCTTGACGACTGAGGGCTGACCTCCAGTGGAGCTACGGCCCGGCGAGCCTGGCGCAGGAGGGCATACGCTATGCCCAGCAGGAAGAGGCCGCCAACCACCCCAATGATCCCAGCCACCAGGCTTTGTCCCAGAACCTCGCTCAGCCCCCAGACCAGGGCTACTACTAGCAGCAGTTCGACTATTCCATGGCCCAGGACCAAGAGCGGGCCAGCACGAAACC
Organism: Dehalococcoidia bacterium; assembly: GCA_030638665.1. GTDB lineage: Bacteria > Chloroflexota > Dehalococcoidia > E44-bin15 > E44-bin15 > E29-bin15. The sequence continues at coordinate 1,124 of DAOWEF010000078.1, read as the reverse complement.
CTCGCCTCGCCGCCTCGCTGATGTTGACGGCAAGGAGAGGCCCGGGCATCATGGCGCCGGAAAGGCCGACGACAAATGAGGTGCCGAAGATGAGGAAGAGGTTGGTGGCCACGATTTCAGTTTGGCATATAGCGTGGACGAAGTCAATTGGCCAGCGAGACGCCTATGGTGAGACCAGGGAGCCTTCGGTCAATCTTTATACACGCTATTCTTGTTTAGTTGGCAGACACTCCAGAAGACCAAGCAAGCTTGTGCTATAGCCATAAACAGGCAGTCAGGCATAATCAAAACCTTAGCTTCCCGCTTATTACTCATGGGTCAAACCCCCTTAAAATCGGTGCCAACTATAACTGAGGAGTACCAACAGTAGCACCTACTTGACAAAACCGCAAACTTGTGTTAACCTCCCATAATTTTTCAGCAGAGCAACTGAAGAGGTCCTGAGTACATGGGCCAAGGAGCAGCAGTAACTGGTCAAGCGGAGCGCGATGGCCAGAAAGCTGGAGAGGACCCCCGCATTAGTGGGCAAGTAGACAGAAAGTATAGCACGGATGAAGTCCGGTTAAAAGATAGAACTCCAGCGATGGGTTGACACCATCGACTTCTTGATAGAGTGAATAGTTTAGGGTTTGCCGTCACTAGCCCTAAACTACTTGGTAAGGGCTTAGGTATATTGCCTAAGCCCTTCTTAATCCTTTTTCGCTTTCTGTAATAGTTAACAGGGCAATTGTCTCGGGAGGTTTACCTTCGCAGCGGCAGTTCAGAATATAACCCTGGGTTAGTTCTTGGAGACTGGTGACGGGGAGAGTTAAGCGGTCTATAATTTGTTTTTCCGTGCCGAATGGCATGGAATCAGCTTTAGTGGTGGGCCATCCTGGGCTCGACGCAGGGCTCTCCCCGACTTATCGGTCCGCCCTGCGGACTCTCGGCAAGCCGGAGGGCGCTCTAATTCTGTTTGGTGGGCCATCCTGGGCTCGAACCAGGGACCTCAGCCTTATCAGGACTGCGCTCTAACCTACTGAGCTAATGGCCCGCTTCTCTCGAATTATTCGAGATACTCGCGCGCTGGCGATCAGCCGCTGTGTCTCTATTCGTACTTGAAGCCGGGGTTATTTTATCAAGGG
>DAOWEF010000013.1 GCA_030638665.1 Dehalococcoidia bacterium | reverse complement strand
GTAGGGGTAGGTGTAGGAGTAGGTGTAGGAGTAGGAGTAGGTGTAGGTGTAGGTGTAGGTGTAGGTGTAGGTGTAGGGGTAGGGGTGACTGTCGGTGTAGGCGTAGGTGTAGGTGTAGGGGTGGCTTCGTTTGTAGTAACAATTGCAATAACCGTAACTATAGCAATTAGGAGTATTGCTATTATCGCCAGGAGAATTATTCTCATTGGCTCCCTCATTTTCATTGGCTCCCTCCCCAAATCCGCTTGGCTGGGCTCTCTGCTCTATTATAACACTTGAGCAATAACCAGCATATGCAACCCTGTTATTGCGACACCGATTTAGGCCGAAGTGTCGGCCGACCTGTGGGCCTAGGTATTGGGGGAAGCAATCTCAGGGGAGGGGGGTGGGCAGACATGCAATGGCGGGATTGCTTCGCTATCCCTTCGCTTCGCTCAGGGCTTCGGCTCGCAATGACGATGAAAGCGTTTCGCTGGGGGCAAGCCTCACCATGATGATGAAGGAGTGCCTTACAATGACGGTAGGTGTCACCTATCTATCTGAACGAGCTAATATTTTGCCCTTGACGTTAGCTTGGCGGGGCGGTATTATCGCCATGGGACGATGAACTTCTTAGAGAAGCTGCTTAACGCAGCCCGCACCAATAGGAGCCTCCTTTGCATTGGGCTCGACCCCGACCCGGAGCTGATGCCCTGGGGCGACGTCGCTGAGTTCAACCGCGCCATCATTGATGCCACCCTGGACCTGGTATGCGCCTACAAGCCCAACCTCGCCTTCTACGAGGCGCTGGGCGTCGATGGGCTAAAGGCGCTGGAGAAGACGGTAGACTATATCCCGGCGGATATCCCGGTCATCGGGGATGCCAAGCGGGGCGATATCGGCAGCACCGCGCGGGCCTATGCCAGGGCGCTCTTTGAAACCCTGGGCTTCGATGCTACCACCGTGAATCCCTATCTGGGCTACGACTCCCTGGAGCCCTTTATTCAGTATAGGGAAAAGGGGGTGTTCATCCTCTGCCGCACCTCCAATGCAGGCTCAGCTCATTTCCAGGACCTGCTACTTTCCGAAAAGTCGGCGAAGGCCGGAGAGGGCGAAAAACCCTTATTCGAAGTTGTAGCCCAGCGAGCCAGGGAGTGGAACACCTTTGGCAATGTGGGGCTGGTGGTGGGCGCTACCTATCCCGAGGAACTGAGGCGGGTGCGCCAGCTCTGCCTCCAGATGCCGCTGCTAATTCCGGGCATCGGCGCTCAGGGCGGCGATCTCGCCAGCGCAGTTCGCTATGGTGTGGACGCCCAGGGGGAAAAAGCGATCATCAGCTCCTCGCGGCAGATCATCTATGCATCGAAGGGCAAGGACTTTGCCGAGGCCGCCCGCGGTGCCGCGCTCAAGCTGCGCGATGAGATCAACCGTTACCTGGGGGCTGCCTAGAGATGGAGATAAAGATTGGCGATGTGGTGCGCCTTAAGAAGAAGCACCCCTGTGGCAGTGACCAGTGGCAGGTGGTCAGGGTGGGCGCTGATATTGGGATCAGGTGTCAAAAGTGCCATCGGCGCGTGCTTCTGGCGCGGGGCGTTTTTGAGCGCCGGGTGAAGGGCGCTCTCTCCACGGGGAGCAGTGTGCTTGAATAGAGAACCGGAAGGTCGATGAGTGTGGTGCTTGACCGCCAAACCTGAGAGGGTTGGTTGATATAGGGTAAGATAGTGTAGGTTGACATTGGGTGAAATACTAAGATAGAATAATCTTAGCTGAGAATCCCCGTGGAGGTTGCACATGATCGAGATGATCATTGATAGCATTCGAATGAGCCTGATGAACTATCAGCGGGTGGTGATCCTCAAGGAGAAGGACGGGGAGCGTTACCTTCCTATCTGGATCGGCCCCGCGGAGGCGGACTCCATAGCGATTAAATTGCAGGATGTGCAGGTGCCCCGACCGATGACCCATGACCTGTTGCGCTCCGCGATCGAGGCTCTGGGGGCTAGGGTTAACTCGATCTTTGTCCACGACCTTCGAAACGATACCTTTTATGCCAGGATCCTCCTTATCGTCGATGGAAAGGATTTGGAGATCGATTCCCGTCCCAGCGACGCCATCGCCCTTGCGGTAAGGGTGGAGGTGCCGATTTACGCTGATGAGTCGGTGCTGGAAAAAGCGGGTATACTACTACCCCCTAAAGGTGAACAGGACGAGCTCAGCGAGGATGAGCTGAGTAAGCTTTCCCCATTCAAGGACTTTATCGATACCCTGAACATGGATGATTTGGGGAAATCATAGCGCCCGTTTAAAGGTAGCAGCATGGATGAAAGACTAATCAAGCGCTTGATGACTATTATAAGTTGTTCGGTGTGCGGGGAGCGCTACGAAGGGGAAAATGTGAGGGTTCTCGGCCGCTATACAGACCTCTGGTTTCTCAGCGTTTATTGCACTAATTGTCATAGTCAGAGTTTAGTGGCTGCGGTGCTCAAGGATGGGAAGCACCCCGAGTTGGTTACCGACCTTACTGAAGAGGAGTATACCAAGTTCCGCGAAATGGCTGTGGTAGGCGCCGATGATGTGCTGGATCTGCATGACTTCCTCAAAGATTTCGATGGAGATTTTTCACGCGTTTTCTCGGAGGAGGCAGGTTAAGATAGGGATGGCTTTGATCTGCTTAGTTGCTTCAATACCGTTAAGTCGGGGCATGGCGATATCCAGTATGGCCACATCTGGCTAAGCTCTCTGACCAGCCTCACTGCTTCTTCACCGTTCCTGGCCTCACCGACGACCTCCAAATCCACTTCTTTTTGCAGCAGCTCTCGGGTGCCTTCACGCACCACTACATGGTCATCGGCAATGATGATCCCGATCTTTTCTATACTCACGTCAATCTTATTGTACCTCAGATAGCCCGAAGGTTTAACCTAAGAAGCAGCCCAATGGCTGCCCGCTCTTAGGTCAGGATGCTCACCATTTTTAGGGCGATTTGCCCACGACCCTGAGCCACTTTGTACATATGCTTGGAAGCTGGCGGAGCTTTCTAGGCATTATTGCTTACTCAAGAATAAGCCGATTGGTCGATGAAGCCATGTGACCGTAGGAGGTAATATCTGCCCACAGAGGGGGGGATCGCGTCGATAACCTAGGGAATTCTATGAAATGTAGTTAGGGCTTTGATTGACGTCACGATAGGTTGGGTGGTTATTTTATATTATAAATGTTATAGCATGGTTGAATAGGGCAGTAGCGTATGTTATACTCGCTGGGGGTTGATGGTGAATCGCTGGGAGGCGGCGCTCAGGTTTACTGGAGTTGGATTTTATATTGGTGTGTGTATTGTCGGGGGGGTCTATCTTGGGGTGTGGCTTGATGAGAAGGTTGATATTAGCCCTCTGTTTACCCTGCTCGGGCTTGGCCTAGGATTATTTCTCGCTTTTTATGGAACGTACCGTATGCTTCTACCCGCTCTGGGGAAAGGGAAGGATAAAAGAGACTAGTGGCTAGATTTAGCCGGCGGCGTCGGATCGGCATTATCGCCTTTATTTCCTTTGGTCTGATAGCAGTAGGAGCTGTCTTTTTCCCCATTTCTATGCCCCATTTTCAACTCGCTGCGGAAGTGCTATGGTCTCCCCTTGGCATCCCGATCACCAATACCATGATTGGTGCCTGGCTTACTATCCTGGTAATGGGGGGTATAGCCTATGCCGCTACGCGCAAGATGAGGCTTGTACCACATGGGTTGCAGAACGTCATGGAAGCTGCTTTAGAAATGCTCCTGAATTTCGTGGAGAGCATAGCGGGAAAGGAGAATGGGCGTAAATTTTTCCCCCTGGTCGCTACCATCTTCATCTTTGTCATCGCTAATGCCTGGCTGGCGCTCTTCCCCGGTTTCATGAGCATAGGTTTGTGGCATGGCAATGGTGAAGAGCAGGTTCTGGTACCTTTCTTCAGGGGGGCCAATACTGATGTAAATTTCCCCCTTGCACTGGCACTCATTTCCTTTGTCTTTGTCGAGTATTGGGGCTTCAGGTCTCATGGCTTCATCAGCTACATGAGCAAGTTTGTCAATGTTCGCCAGTACTTTGGTGGCATGGGGCAGATGCTGCGGGGCCGGGTCCGCAGTGGCATGGGCATGCTATTTAGTGGAATTATCGATATATTTGTGGGCTTTATTGAGATGGTAAGTGAGATGGTGCGCATAATGAGTTTCACCTTCCGTCTCTTTGGCAATATGACCGCCGGGGAGATCCTTATTTTTTCGATGATGTTTCTGATTCCCTGGGTGGCGGCAATACCATTCTATGGGCTGGAGCTTTTTATCGGTTTCGTTCAGGCTCTTATCTTCTGTGGTTTGACCCTGGTTTTCCTGGTTATGGCGGTTGCTCCTCACGAGGAGCACTAATATAAACAAAACTGAAAGGGGGATGAATTATGGACTCCGAAACCATGAAGTTGATCGCCGCAGCAGTTGCCATTGGCGCTGGTGCCCTGGGACCTGGCTTGGGGATCGGCATGTTAGGGTATGGCGCCATGCAGGCGTTGGGACGCAACCCCGAGGCACGCGGTCCCATCCAGACTAATATGATTCTGGCTATCGCCTTCTGCGAGGCTATCGCAATCTATGCCCTCATTGTAGCCATTATGCTGATCTTCATCGCATGATTGCCGGACTCCAATCTAGAAAGACGAGTTGATATGGGCGCTATAGGCATTGACTGGCAGGTTTTACTGGCTCAGCTCATAAATTTTGGGATCCTCTTTGGCCTCCTTTTTTTCCTGCTCTATAAGCCGATGCGCAGGACATTCGATGAGCGCTCTAACAGAATCAAGGAGAGCATGGAGCAGGCTGAGCAGATCAAGGAGCAGATGTCCAGGACCGAGGAGCAGGTTAGGGAGCAACTGGCGGCTGCCCGCAGGGAGGGGCAGGATATATTGGCTCAGGCGGCTCAGATGGGGGATCGCCTCAAGGAGGAGGCGAGGGGGGAGGCAAGGCAGGAGGCGGAGGTTATCGTCGCCCGGGCGCGCACCGAGATCGAACTAGAGCGTGATGAGGCTATCGATGAGGTCAAGCGCCAGTTTGTTGACCTGGCGATAACCGCTGCCGAGAAGGTAGTCCGCGAGAGCCTGGATCGGGAGAAGCATCGCCGCCTTATCGAGGAGGTACTGGAGCAGGCACCGGGTGGTGAGCGGTGATGGTGAGGGTTGCAGAGGAGGAGGGCTGATGGCGGGTGTTGCCGCGAAGAGGCATGCCCAGGCAGCGTTTCAGATCGCCCTGGAGCGTAAAGAATTGGAGGCGTGGCGCGGGGACCTGGAGCGGCTCTCCGAAGCGGTGAAGGATCCCCTTCTGTTTGCCTTTTTGGAGAGCCCGCGGATTCATTTCGAAGAAAAAGCGAGGATCTTGCATCAGGGCCTCGAGGGTCTAAACCCCTTTGTGATGAACCTGGTCTTGTTACTGGTGGCCCGGGGGAGATTGGGCCTGGTGGCCGATATGGTTCTTGAGTATGGGCGGCTGGTCGATGAACATCGGGGGATCGCTCATGCCGAGGTGACGACTGCCGTCCCGCTGGAGCCTGACGAAAAGGATAAGCTGGTTCACCGTCTCGGTGACCTGGTGGGACGGGAGATCGTGCTCACCACCAGGGTTGCCCCCGCCATTATCGGGGGGCTTGTGGCCAGGGTGGGCGATAAGCTCATCGATGGCAGCACTAAGTCCAGGCTTCTCGCTCTCAGAGAGAGCCTGGTGAAATAGATCGGAAGGTTTTCGTTCTCCGCGAGAGCTCGGTGGGATAGATCGGGAGGTCGCTCTTGTGGATAGTTTGACTGGATAGATCGGAGGTAGAAAAGATGGCTCGTGCCCATGATTTTGCCGCTATAATAAAACAACAAATCGAGCAGTTTGGTACCACGGTGACCATGGTGGATGTAGGCATTGTGGTGGAGGTAGGCGATGGTATCGCCCGCATTCATGGTCTTTCCGGTGCCAAGTATAGCGAGCTGCTCCAGTTCCCCAATGGGGTAATCGGCATCGCCCTTAACCTGGAGGAGGATAGCGTGGGGGCGGTGATCCTCGGCGACTGGGCCGGGGTCAAAGAGGGGGACGAGGTGCGCTCCACCGGCAGGATCGCCGAGGTGCCAGTAGGTGCTGGCCTTATAGGTCGAGTAATCGATCCCCTGGGCGAGCCTCTCGATGGCAAGGGGCCGCTGAAGCACGAAAAAACCTGCCCAATAGAGCGTGTGGCCCCTAATGTAGTGGCGCGCAAGTCGGTGGACACCCCGGTCCATACCGGGATCAAGGCCATCGATAGTATGATCCCCCTGGGGCGGGGGCAACGAGAGCTAATCATCGGCGACCGCGCTACCGGTAAGACCGCCATTGCCCTCGATGCCATCATCAGCCAGAAAGGTGGCGACCTCACCTGCATATATGTTGCCATTGGTCAGAAGGCCTCTAAGGTGGCGCAGGCGGTGGCTATACTGGAGAACTATGGAGCTATGGAGCATACTATCGTAGTCTCGGTCCACGCCTCCGACCCGGCGGCGCTGCAGTATCTTGCCCCTTACGCGGGTTGCGCCATCGGAGAGGAGTTCATGGAGCAGGGGCGGGATGCTCTTATTATCTACGATGACTTATCTAAGCATGCATGGGCCTATCGTCAGATCTCATTGCTTCTACGTCGCCCCCCGGGTCGAGAGGCATATCCGGGCGATGTCTTCTATCTCCATAGCC
>DAOWEF010000027.1 GCA_030638665.1 Dehalococcoidia bacterium | reverse complement strand
TTCCCTCCAGCGTGTGTTCTGAGGATCCCAACCCAGCTTCTCAAGCACCTCTCGCCACTGTTCCCGATCCTCCGGCAGGACATAATCGCTGAGCTTAAAGAGCACATATACAGATGGGTCTGGGGTATCATCCTCGTAGCCCAGTGCCACCTCATGGGAGGAGAGCGAGGTGCCACATCTGGGGCAGTGGGGGGTAACCCGATAGCCCTGATAAATAAGCCCTTTCTCCCATAGCTGCTTGATCACCCACCAGCAGGACTCGATATAGTCATTATCCAGCGTCACATATGGGTGCTCCATATCGAGCCAGAAGCCGATGCGCTCGGTCACCTCCTCCCACTCCCTCTGATAGCGAAACACGCTCTCCCGGCAGCGCTCATTGAATTGGGAAACCCCGTAGGTCTCGATCTGATCCTTGGAGGAAAAACCCAGCTCCCTCTCTATCTCAAGCTCCACCGGAAGCCCATGGGTATCCCAGCCCGCCTTGCGCGGGGCGCAGTATCCCCGCATCGTCTTGTAGCGGGGAAAGACATCCTTGAACACCCGCGAAAGGATATGGTGCACCCCAGGGCTTGCGTTAGCGGTAGGCGGCCCCTCGTAGAGGACAAAGAGGGGTGAGGTTTCTCGCTCTGCAACGCTCCGCTCAAAGACTCGCTTCTCCCTCCAGAAGTGGAGGATGCGCTTCTCCAGCTCAGGAAAGCTTGTCTTGCTCGGCACCGGCCGGAACATTTCCTCGCCTTTTCGCCCTTCCTCAAACATTTTTTAAAAGATACTCCCTAGGTTGGGGGAAGATATAGCCCCCTTATAATGCCAAAAAAGCCCGTCCCTAAGGGACGAGCTCTATGCCCGCGGTACCACCCTAACTCCCCGCCATCGGGGCCCTCATCAAACCCCGCCATGCGGGGTTTGTCTGGGTAACGGCTGACGAGGCCGGCCAAGCCTACTGACGCATAAACCTGCAGCGTTCGGTTGGCAGCTCGGGAGGGATTTTCAGAGGGCAGGTCGCATCTGCTCCCACCATACCAGACTCGCTAGGCGCCTTCTCCCTCCTACTCTTCTCCGTCGTCGCCTTTTCGCCTTCCTCAAACACTTTTTAAGAGATGCGCCCCTCCCTAAATTGAGGAGCAGGAAGATAAAGCATCTTTATAGTATGATAGTACAAAAAGAGATTAGCATTCCCAGAAGGTGAAGTCAAGGCTCAAATTACTCCTGTTTTAGGATGGTCACCTTACGATCCTCGCCCTCGCCGATGCTCTGGGTGATCACCCCCGGGGAGTCCTGGAGCGCCAGGTGAATGATGCGGCGCTCGCTCGCCGGCATCGGCTCCAGGGGCACCGGCTGCCCAGTAGCCATGACACGCTCCGCCATGCGCCATGCCAGATTCCTAAGCGCCTCCTGTCGGCGCTCCCGATAGCCGGCTACATCGATTGTTACGGGCACATGCGCCTTTAATTGATGGCCCACCATTAGATAGAGCAGGTATTGCAGCGAGGACAGGGTTTGACCTCTCCTCCCAATAAGAATGCCCAGGTCATCGCCAGTGATTTCCAGGAGGATAAGGGCGCGCCCTTCCTCTGATGGCTCCTTTTCCTCAATATAGGCTGAGACCTTCATCAAGGAAAGAAGCCTCTCCAGCACCTCCTTAGCCAGGATGACGGCCGCCTGTCGCTCCTCTTCAGATTGACGCCTGAGCACCCTGACCGTAGCCTCCTCACCACCAAGACCCAAAAAGCCAGGCTTACCCTCCTTTAGGACAACCACCTCCACCTCGTCACGGCTTGCGCCGAGTTTTTCTAGTGCCAGCGCGACGGCTTCTTCTACGGTCTTTGCGCTTGTCTCGAGACTTTCCATGCTCCACCCTCTCTTGTTGTTCCACCCTTTCGGTGGCCAATTTATCCTCTAGCAAGGCCCCCTCCGGTGTTTCCATGCGCTGCTCTTCAGCCACCTGTGGTGCCCGGGCAGGTGCCCTCACGAAGAGCGAGCCCCACCCGGTGATAAAATACTGCGTCACAATGCCAACAATAGTGGAGACCACCCAAAACAGCGCCAGTCCACTGGGGAACATGAGGGTAAAAAAGCCAAACATCAGGGGCATCATCCAAATCATCATTTTGCCCATCGATTGCTGCTGCGGGTCCGCCGAGGGTACGGTGGACATCTTTTGCAGCACCCACATCGAGGCTGCCACTAGAATGGGCAGGATGAAATACCCAGTGGGAGGCACATCAGGCTGGGCTAAGTTGAGCCAGAGGAAATTTGGATCCAGGGGAACCGCCTGATGAACCGCTGACCAGGAATAGAGAGCATCGGAGAGCCCTAATAGGTCTTCAGGGGTTGCCGCCGCCACTTGTAGTATCGACCGATAAAGGGCGATCCAGATGGGAAGCTGAATGAGCATGGGCCCCAGGCAACCCATGGGGCTTACCCCACTCTCCTTATAGAGCTTCGCTATCTCCTGCTTGAGCTTGTCCTTGTCCTTTGCATACTTCTTCTGCAGCTCCTTCATCTTGGGCTGCAATGTGTGCAACGCTTTAGTGGAGTGCAGTTGCTTTAAGGTAAGGGGGGTCATCAGCAGGCGAACAATGATGACCAGGGCAATAATCGCGAGGCCAAAGTTGCCAAAGAACACATTGGAGAGCAGGATCAAGAAATTGAGTATCGGCTGGAGCAGGATAAGATTCCAGGTATCGATAAGCCCATATGTTAAAAAGAGGACGACCAGCGCACCAGCGACGAGGATAATTATCAGTCTGTTTCTACTCATCAAGATAACTCGCTGACCCGCTCACTCGGCAGTGGAAACGCTCCATACGACATTGCCGTGCTCCGCCCCCAAGGCGTAGATGTAATGGTTCCGCGTGTCATGAACATAGACCTCACCATCCCCAGCATAAAGAGAGGCTCGAATAGGACCAAATCGATCCTCCCCATGAGGATAGTCCCAAATTAGGTGCCCACTGGCGGCATCTAAGGCATAAACCCTACCCTCATCGGAGCCAAAGATAACCACCTCTCCAGCCAAGGCAGGGTCACCCCGAATCGGCCCAACTGCCCCTTCATCTAGTTCTGGGAAAGACCATTGTCGTTCCCCTGTTTCAGCATCGAGGGAATAAACCCGACCGTCCACGCAGCCGACAATGATAGTACCATCGTAGGCCACCGCCCTACCCCAAAACCAGTTGTCCGCCGTAAAAGGAATAAATCCCTCTTTCGCCTTCCCCGTGCTTGTATCAACGGCATAAAATTTACGGTCGAAAGAGCCAATATAGATGGTGTTGTTATAGAAGAGCGGTGTGGCAGCGATCGCGCCGTCCGTTTGGAAGGGGGATTCCCAGACCGACGTGCCATCCGCAGCATCAATAGCATAGAGTTTGTGGTCAAAGGAGCCTATGTACACTACACCATCATGCACCAGGGGGGTGGCCCAGATATAGTCCCCGGTGGCAAAAGGTGAGTCCCACGCTAGCTCACTGGTGACGATGTCAATGGCATAAAGATTGCCGTCGGCGGAGCCAATATAGAGGATACCCTCAGCGACCACCGGGCTGCCCACAATGGCTCCGATGGAGTCCTCTTCGGGGTAGACCCACTCCCCCTCCGACTCCTGGGGGAAAGAATATGCCGCGACGCGACTCGAGGTATTAAGGGCATAGACCTTGCCATCGTAGGCACCAATATAGACTGCGCCATCGGCCACAAAAGGGGTGCTGTACATGACCGCTCCCGCCGTCGGGAGACAGGAAAGGAAGCCACCCCCCCCAGCACCACCACCAAGCCCCAGTTCACCCCGTGACGGAAACCGCCACCACTCCGCCGCCACCCTGGGCTCACTGAACAGAGTATAACTGACGACCTTCCCCTCCGTGGTGCCCACATAGATGACATCATCGTACATCACGGGTGCGGACCATCCCATAGGCGTAGAGGTGCCAATGGCAGCGCACCCTGAAAGGAGCAGGCAACCCCCCACAAGCAACGCAAATAGGAATAGAGCCTTTGGTTTCGTCACACAAACCTCATAACGGTGGAAACTGATGGCATCAAGGTACTGGGTCAAACCCGCCGGGACTCAAGGGATGACAACGAGCGAGGCGCTTTGTCCCCATCCAAACACCCCTCGCCAGCCCGTACTTTTCTATTGCTTCATAGGTATATTGAGAGCATGTGGGCACAAAACGGCATGAGTGAGCGGTCACCCGGGAAATGGTCACCTGATAACCACCGATCAAGCCTAAGGCAATCCTCTTCATCCTCTCCCGTTACCCAATAACTGCGCTCGGGCCAGTAATTCCTCCGTCGCCTTCCTCAGGGTGCGATAATCGGTTTCAGTAGCAGCCTGGCGGGCGATGAACACCATGTCCCAGCCATCCTTTATCGTGGTGCGCCGGACCACCTCCCGAAGCCGCCGCTTCACCCGATTGCGCACTACCGCCCCACCCAATCGCTTTCCGGCCGCAAAGCCATAGCGATTCGACCCCAAGCTGTTGGGTAGCGCCCGCAGCGCTACCAGATTATTGGACCAGGACTTACCCTCAGTGCAAACAGCCTCAAACTCTTTTCTCCTGGCAAGTCGCTCCGTTTTCATCATCACGACACCGTGAGCCGCCAGCGGCCCTTGAGCCTTCTCCGGCGCAGCACCGCACGACCACCGCGAGTGCTCATGCGTGCCAAAAACCCATGCTCTCGCTTTCTGGGGATCTTCTTTGGCTGATAGGTCCGCTTCGGCATTCTACGATTATACTTCAACCCTATCAGGGTGTCAAACTGCAATAACTGGACGCCCTGCCAGAGGCGTAGTATAATTATGATCAGCCTTGTCGCAGGGGGTAAAAGTGAACCGAGAGGAACTGAAGGTTAGCCATAGGGATATTCTGGGAAAGAAGGTAAGATTTCTTCGCCGTGAAGGGCTCACCCCCGTCAACCTCTACGGACCCAATATCGAATCCACCCCCCTCCAGGCAGAGACCCCGCTCCTGAAGCGTCTCATCGCCAGGGCGGGCCGCAATGCACTGATCACCCTCAAAGTTGATGGGGCAAAGAAGCCAAGGGTGGTGATGGTACGTGATATTCAGCGCGACCCCTTAAATGACGAACTGCTCCACGTGGGCTTTTTCCAGGTGGAGATGACCCACAGGGTGAGAGCTGAGGTGCCACTGCTGTTCCTCGGCGAGGCCCCCGCAGCGAAGACTAGCCGCGCCATGTTAATCCAGAACCTGACCTCGCTCCAGGTGGAGGCCCTCCCCGCTGACCTACCCCACGATATCGAGGTGGACCTCTCCGTGTTGGAGGAGCTCGACCAATCGATTCACGTGCGGGACATAGTTGTGGATGAGGCAGTTGAGGTACTAACCGATCCCGATCAAGTAGTGGCCAGGGTGATGGAAAGCAAAGTCGAGAAACTGGTTGAGGAAATTGAGGAGGAGGCAGTGGCGGTTGAGGAGGCTGAGGTGGAGGCGGAGGAGGCCCCATCTGAGGAAGCGGAGGGTAAGGCGGAATCCGAAGCGGCCTAGCGGATGAATCGGTAACCTATAAAGACAACGGGGCCTCAATTACTGAAGTGGTCGGTAAGCGAGCGCCGCACGCCGTCCGGACACACATCGACCGAGCCATTAGCCCGGAGCATCCTCTTGTCTCAAGCTGGGAAGCAGCGCCCCGATAAATGCCCTGTGTCCCCTGAGGAACTCCTCAGCACTCATTTCCCTTCTCCCCTCAAGCTGCACCCTGAGCAGCCTGAGGGTCCCGCCCCCACTTTGCACCCCTACATCCCCCCTGCCAAGAGAGACCACCCTCCCTGACTCACCTCGCTCCCCACGCAGGGGGATCGCCTCCGCTATCTTAAGCATCTTCCCCTGCCACGTGGTATAGCAGCCGGGCCAGGGGTAAAAGGCGCGCACCCGGCACCATATCTGGGGGGCGGGGATCTGCCAATCGATCTCACCCTCCTCCTTGGATAGAAGCTTGGTATAGGTGGCATCCTCCTCCCTTTGCGGTTGGGGGGTAAGCGAGTGGGAAAGCCAGCCGGGCATCGTTTCCTCTAAAAGCTGAGCTGCGATTTGGGCGAGCTTCCTGGCAAGGGAGTCAGTGGTATCCTGGGGCGCGATGGCCACCCTCCGCTGGGCGAGGATCGGGCCGCTGTCAATGCCCTCATCCAGGAGCATGATGGTGGTGCCGGTCCAGTCATCGCCAGCGAGGATCGCCGCCGGGATCGGGGTGGGCCCGCGATGCCTGGGGAGTAGAGAGGGGTGAAGGTTAATGCAGCCGAAGGGGGGGATAGTGAGCACCTGAGGAGGCAGGATCTGGCCAAAGGCCGCCACCACAATCACATCGGGGCTGAGCTGAGCCAAGGATGCGATGGCGCCAGCCTCCGCAAAGCTTTCCACCTGACGCACCTCAAGTCCATGCTCCAGAGCCACCCGCTTCACCGGAGGGAAAGTAGGCACTCGCCCCCGCCCCGCAGGCTTATCCGGCTGAGTGTAGACAGCCACCACCTGGTGCTCGCTGAGGATAAGCCGCTCCAGGGCAGGCACGGCAAACTCTGGGACGCCCATAAAAACGATGCGCATCGTGCCAGAGCCATTCTATCACGCAAGCAACAATCGGGCAAAAATTGATTTAAAACTGGTGCAAAACTGGTGCAAAAACCTATTGACCTAGGGCGTGGTTTTTGGTATTGTTCCTGCGCATCCCCTGATCACCCTGATCGAAATCTCCGAGCCTACTGCTACCCTATATATCAGGGTGCTCCCGAACCAGGCCGAAGTGTCGGCCGACCTGTCGGCCTCGGGGACACCTCTGACCTTGTGATTACGAAGGGCGTTTCTGTCTTGAACCACTACTGAATGAGGAGTGTGAAACAGATGCTGGTTAAGGAGTCAGCTAAAGAAATTTGGGAGGCAGTGCTCGGGGAGCTTCAGTTACAACTCACGAGGACAAATTACGACACCTGGCTAAGAGACACCGTCGGCTTGGGTTATCAGGGGAATCAGTTTGTGGTTAGTGTGCCGTCCCCTTTTGCTATCGAGTGGCTGGAGAAGCGGCTGAGCTCGCTGATTAAGAAGACCCTTATCGGCATCATCGGGGATGAGGTCAATGTACGTTTTCAAATTCAAGAGCAAAGCCATACAGCGAGGTCCAAAGGGAACAATAAATCCTCGGCTAGTACAAACTACCGGAAAACAGGTTCCAATAACTTTAATCCCAAGTACACCTTTGACTCTTTTATCGTAGGAAATTGCAATCGTCTCGCCCATGCCGCTGCCCTGGGGGTCGCGGAAAAGCCAGGCCATGTCTACAACCCGCTATTTATATACGGCGGTGTCGGGCTGGGAAAGACCCACCTCCTGCACGCTATAGGACGCTTCATTTATCAAACCAGGCTCCGCGTGCTCTATGTAAGCACGGAGCAGTTTACTAACGAGTTCATAAAGGCGATCCGAGAGCGGAAGACCGAGGAATTCCGCCAAAAGTATCGCAGTGTGGATGTCCTATTAATAGATGATATCCACTTTATTATCGGGAAGGAGCAGACGCAGGAGGGCTTCTTCCACACCTTTAACGACCTCCACAATGCCAACCGCCAGATTGTGATCACCAGCGATCGACCCCCCAAATCCATGCCCCTACTCGAGGACCGATTGCGCTCCCGTTTCGGATGGGGGCTCGTTGCCGACGTCCAGCCCCCCGCCCTGGAGACTCGCCTGGCAATCCTTCAAGCGAAGGCTGAGGAGAATAGAATATCAGTGCCCCGGGAGGTGCTGGACCTCATCGCTCGCAAGGTACAGAAGAGCGTCCGCGAGCTTGAGGGGTCGCTCAATCGCGTCGTGGCCTTCTCCAGGCTTACCAAGGCTCCCCTCACCCTCGAACTGGCTGGCAAAGCGCTCGCCGAGTTTCCCGAGACAGCGCCCCGCCGGGCGCTAACCCCGCCATTGATAATCGCTAATGTCGCTAAATATTTCGACCTGGAACCGGAGGCCCTGGCCGGGAAGCAACGGGATAAACCGACTGCATTGGCGCGCCATGTCGCCGTCTATATCATCAGGGAGGAGACCCAGTGCTCTTTCAACGAGATTGGTAGAACGTTGGGTAATCGAGACCACTCCGCCATTCTCCGCGGCTATGGAAAGATCGCCCTCGAGATCAATACCAGCCCTCAATTGCGTCGCGATGTCATAGAGATCAGGGAGGGGCTCTACTCCAGAAGCGACGGCTAAAGTCACTCTAATCATATAAAATTGGTGCAGAACTAGTACAATACGGTGCAAAACTCTCTTCTAAGGTGCATAAGTATCTGCCTTTTATGTTAATTTCCCCCTTTGGAAAACAGTGACTTCTTTTTACGCGCATAAATACCCATTATCATCACACTCCCTGCATCAGGCTTGCACCTTGTTAGACCGCTCAGCACTACCTGATTCCATCAATTACGCACTTCTTCACACCCCTTATTATATATTGTTATTTAATACTTATTTCACAGTTTATATAATAGTAATATAATAAGGTAATGGTGAGAGACGTTGATTGATAGGGTTAAAATCGATGTTAAGGCAGGTGATGGGGGTGGGGGGATTATTAGCTTTCGACGGGAGAAGTATGTTCCCTTTGGTGGTCCAGACGGCGGCGACGGTGGCCATGGAGGCAGCGTTTTCATTCTCGCAGATAGGAGCATGACTACTCTGCTCAGGTACTATCAGGGAAAGAGGCGTTTTACCGCGGATGGGGGCATGAATGGCGCCCGTAAGAAGATGCACGGTAAAAATGCCAGTGACCTCACTATCATGGTTCCCCCAGGTACGCTTATTTTCAAGGTACTCGATGATGAAACGGAGTTGCTTGCTGACCTCACCGCAGAGGGGCAAAAGGTTATGGTAGCACAGGGCGGTCGTGGCGGCCATGGAAACACTCGCTTCGCCACTCCGGTCAATCAGGCGCCACGAATGGCCGAAAAAGGGGGGGCTGGGGAGGAGGCCACACTGCTCCTCGAACTGAAGCTGATAGCCGATGTCGGGATCATTGGCTGCCCCAGCGTGGGAAAGTCCACCCTTCTCGCGGCGGCATCGGCGGCACGGCCGAAGGTCGCCGACTACCCCTTCACTACCACTGAGCCCATTTTGGGGGTGGTCGAGGTAGGCCAGCGCTCTTTTGTGCTTGCCGAGATCCCGGGGCTCATTGAGGGGGCTCACCGTGGCCTGGGCCTGGGGCATGATTTCCTGCGTCACGCCGAGCGCACCACGGTGCTTATTCACCTGCTTGACGGCAGCTCAGCGAGCCCCATTTCCGATATGAAGCAGGTGAATAGTGAGCTGGCACTGTTCAATCCCGGGCTCGCAGCGAAGGTGCAGCTCGTCGTAGTGAACAAGATCGATCTGCCCGAGGTCCGGGCGCGTATCCCTGCGCTCGAAAAGGAGCTTGCGCAGGGTGAGGCGCCCCTCTTTTTTATCTCCGCGGCCACAACCGAAGGCGTCCCCCAATTAATGGCGAAGGCATGTGAGCTGCTCGATAGCGTTGCCACACCGCAGCCAGCCGAGGCGCTAACGGTATTTCGTCCCCAGCCCAAAAAGGAGAGGGTGGTTGTTTCTATTGAGGGGGACATCTTTGTGGTCTCGTCCCCCAGGGCGGAAGAGCTGTTAGCCAGGATGGACCTGGAAAACCCTGAGGCTCGCACCTATATTAGGCAGCAATTCGCCAGGATGGGGGTAGCCGGCGCCCTGAAAAAGGCCGGGGCGAAACCTGGAGACACGGTGCGGTTTGGTAAGGTACAGATGTTATGGGAGTGATTCCAAAAATGCGAAAAATCGGCGTACTGGGCGGAACCTTCGACCCGGTTCACAACGGGCACCTGATTATCGCTGAAGAGGCCAGGATCAGGCTGGGGCTTTCTCAGGTAATATTTGTACCCGCCGGCGAGCCCTGGCTCAAAACGCATCGGAACATTGCCCCTCGGGAGCATCGCCTGGAGATGATCAAACTAGCTATCGCCCCCAACCATCACTTCAGCGTCTCAACAGTGGATCTTGAAAGGGTGGGGCCATCCTATACGGTGCACACCCTTCCCGCTCTCAGGCGTGAGCTTAGTGAGGAGGCAGATTTTTACTTCATCCTCGGCGTGGATGCCTTAGCAGTGCTTCCCTCATGGAAGGAGCCCGAGGGAGTGGTGGAAGCGTGTAAGCTGGTGGCAGCGAGGCGCCCCGGATCGGTTGCTTTAGATTTGGAGTCGCTGGAGAGGAGCATCCCCGGCATATCAAGCAGCATAATGCTTCTCGACAACACGCTGATGGATGTAAGCTCCACCGCCATCAGGGAGCGGGTGGCCCGGGGCGGCCCCGTAACAGACCTCGTCCCCGATGCGGTTGAGTATTATATCAAGGAGAAAGGGCTTTATTCGCACTGAAACACGCCCATTGCCAGCGGTACAACCGATGAGGAAAATAGGGATGCATATACTGAGTGAGAATCTGTGTTCACAACTGTCATTGCGAGGACCCCTCCGCCTTGCGAGAGTCCGACTTATCGGACGAGACGATCTATCGGGGGACGAATCAATCCCCAGGTATGATGGTGCAGGCATGTATTGTGGAGATTGCCACGCAATGACAGAGAACGTCGCTTCCTTTTCGTTACAATTGATTGAGGAAGGGCGAAAGGAAGGAGGTTTGAATTGACTCTGGAGCAACGCAAAAGGTTTTTAGAGCTGGTAAAGGAGCGGGCACTACTGCGCGGCGATTTCACCCTCGCTTCGGGAGCGAAAAGCTCTTACTTCTTTGACCTTAAGATGGTTACCCTTTCCCCGGAAGGCGCATATCTAACCGGCAAGCTGGTTTTTGAGCTATTGAGAGAGAGCGGTGTTGATGCTGTTGGCGGGTTAACCCTGGGCGCTGACCCCATTGTGACGGCAGTCGCTATCGTTAGCCATCTTGAAGGGAAGCCCATCCCCGCCTTAATCGTGAGGGGGGAGCTGAAAGAGCATGGCACGCAGAAGGCTATCGAGGGCAGCCTACCGGCAAAGGGTTCCAAAGTAGCCATTGTGGAGGATGTGATCACTAAAGGGGGCGCCACCCTCAAGGCGATAGAGGCGGTGGAGGCCGCTGGCTACC
>DAOWEF010000011.1 GCA_030638665.1 Dehalococcoidia bacterium | reverse complement strand
CTCCGCTTCCTCAACAGCCATCCGCTCATCGAAGTCGAGCCCCACCTCGGAGAAGTTGCCTATCCGCCGTTCTACCGGCAGGCAGGGCAATGGGACGCGGTGTCTATCCCAAAATCCCTCGTCGCGACCCAGCCAAGGGCTGGCTTTTGCGGTCTCGGTCAGCGCCTCCTCGATATCCCCGCTGCCTCCCAGATACTTGTCTATGGAAGCTGCCGCTCTTCTTCCGGCGGCGATCGCTTCGATGACCGAGGCTGGCCCGGTGGCGACATCCCCGCCAGCGTAAACGCCCTTTACGCTGGCGGCTAGGGTTTCGGGGGCAACCTTCACTCTATCGCCAGCCACGACATCCAGCTCGAATCTGTCTGGGATCTCTGGCGTTTGACCGATGGCAGCTATCACCGTGTCGAACTCCATGTCGAATTCGCTACCCTTGATTGGCACAGGACGCCTTCTGCCGCTGGCATCAGGTTCCCCCAGCTCCATGCGCAGGCATCCCATCACCAGCTTGCCATCGTTTCCCGATATCTTGTTCGGCGCGGCAAGGAACAGTATCTTGACCCCTTCCTCAAGTGCTCCCTCTATCTCCTCCGGGCTGGCGGGCATCTCTTCCCGGGAGCGCCGATAGACGATGGTCACCTCTTTGGCACCGAGGCGCAACGCTGTGCGCGCGCCATCTATGGCAGCATTGCCACCACCGACCACCGCCACCTTATCTCCTAGCTTGACTACTTTGCCCTGATTTGCATCCCTGAGGAATGATATGCACTCTATCACCCCGCGGTTGTCCTCTCCCTCAACCCCCATCTTAGCTCCCCGGTGAGCCCCGATCGCCAGAAAGATAGCGTCATACCCTTGTTCCCAGAGACTGCCAGGGGACTCAACCTTGCTATTGGTCTCTATCTCTATGCCAACGCTTCTTATTCCTTCGATTTCGCTATCGAGCACTTCTTTGGGCAGGCGATATCTTGGTATGCCAAATCGCATCATGCCGCCCGGCTCGGGTAGAACCTCAAATATGGTGACCGAGTGACCAAGTTTGGCCAAGTAATAGCCCGCAGTAAGTCCCGCCGGGCCCGACCCTACGATGGCCACTTTCTTACCTGTAGGATTTGCCTTGCCAGTCTCTTTTCGCTGCGCTCCGGCATCTTCTTCCGCTGCAAAGCGCTTGAGCGCACAAATGGCTATCGGCCCGTTCAGTTGGCCCCGCCTGCACACACCCTCGCAAGGATGAAAGCAGACGCGGCCAAGCACTTGGGGGAAGGGTACCTTCTCCCGAACCACAGCCAGTGCTTCGGCGAATTTCCCTTCGGCGATAAGACGTACATAGCGGGGAACATCGATTCCAGCGGGGCAGGCGTGGGCACAGGGAATAAGAGCAGCTTCACGTTCCGCCCGCTTGACATCGATGTCGAGCAAAGCGCCGGTGGGACAAACCTCAACGCAGGCGCCGCAGAACTTGCATCCGGCCTCCTTCAACGAAGGGGCAATGGGTCCTGCGATGATCTCACCGCCTCGATTAATAAAGCCCAGGGCGCTTATGCCGCGCACATCCCGGCAAACCCTGACGCATCGAGTACAGCCGATGCATAGGTTGTAGTCTTGAGTGAAGAGAGGCTCGTCCTTCTCGACCGGGAGGTCTCTAAACTTGTAGCGAGGTATGTCCTCCCTGATTCCTATATATTCAGCAATCAGTTGCAGTTCGCAGTAGCCCAGCTTGGAGCAGCAGCGTTCCAGGATTGGTATGCTATTCGGGCACGATTCAAACGGGCTGCAGCCCTCCCTCTGACTGCATGTCAAGCAGGCGTGAGGATGCTTGGCTAAGATAGTTCTCAGATTCTCGCGTCGAAGCTCTTGGACACGGGGCGTGTTGCTGTGAACTATCATTCCCTCAGTGGCGGGGAGGTTGCAGGAGGTGGGGGGTTCATCCATCCCCTCGACGTCGACGATACAAAGGCGGCATCCCTGGTACTCTCCATTAGAATCCGAGCTTTGGTAGGGTTGGCCGCCGAGGTAAATAACGCCGTCAGCCCTTAAACCCGGTGCCGGGGGTAGGTCGGGGTGGGCACAGAGGCCGGGAATATATATGCCTGCGCTCTGTGCTGCCTCCAGAACTGTCTTGCCTTCCTCAACCTCGACCTCTACATTATCAATAGTCAGCTTTATTGTAGCCATTTCTACTTCATCAATATAGATTATAATTACGGTTTAGATTAGGAGTCAATAAGGAGACTATCAAGCGGGGGTGGTGGGCGGCTCGCCGCATGGCGAGCCGCCCACCACCCGATAAAGCGGATCAAGCCGATTTAGAACAGCCCCTGCACCTTTCCAGTTTTCACATCCACATCAACCTTTCTAAAAGCCGGATCGGAACTGGTTCCCGGCATCAGGCTTATGGTACCGGCGCAGGGACACAGGAACTTGGCGCCAGAGTAGATCAACACGTCGCGAATGGGCAGGGTCCACCCCTTGGGGACCCCCTTCACCGCCGGATCGTGGGTGAGGCTGAGGTGGGTCTTCACCATCATAGTGGCGTAGTCATCAAATTGGGAATCGTTCTCGAGCGACTTGGCCTTAGCCTCGGCATCGGGAGTCCAACTCACTCCATCGGCCCCATAGACCACTTTGGCAATCTTCTCTACTCTCTCCCGCAGTTTCGTCTCAAGGGGATAGAGGAACTTGAAATCGTTGGTATCTTCGCAGGCTTCCTTGACTACATCGGCCAGCTCCAGAGCGCCGTCGCCACCATCGGCCCAGTGGGTAGACACGGCACAGCGCGCTCCCGCTTCCTCAGCCGCCTTTCTGACCATGGCGATCTCGGCCTTGGTGTCGGTGTGGAAGGCGTTGATGCACACCACAGGGTTGATGCCGGATGTTCTGATTGTATTTATGTGGTGCAGCATATTGGGCAGGCCCTTTTCCAGGAGTCCCAGGCCCTCTTCAGTGTAGGCATCAGGCAGGGGAATGCCAGCCACCACCTTGGGCCCACCGCCGTGCATCTTGAGGGCGCGGATGGTCGTAGTGAGCACCGAGACATGCGGCTTGAGGCCACTCAGGCGGCACTTGACGTTCCAGAACTTCTCGAAGCCGATATCTGCGCCGAAGCCACTCTCGGTTACATGGTAGTGAAACATCT
>DAOWEF010000077.1 GCA_030638665.1 Dehalococcoidia bacterium | reverse complement strand
GGTGGCTCCAGAGTTTATTCGGCAGGGTATCGCCGATGGCAATATAGTGATCCCGGCAAATCGGAACCACCAGCTCAGTCAATACTGCGGCATAGGGAAGGGGCTGAGGGTGAAGGTCAACGCCAATATCGGCACCTCATCGGACTACGGCAGTATGGAGAGCGAGCTGGAGAAGCTGAGGGTTGCTATCGAGTATAAGTCAGATGCTGTGATGGACCTGAGCACCGGGGGCGACCTCGGCGCCATCCGCCGAGCCATCCTCAAAGAAAGCGCCATCCCCCTGGGCACCGTCCCGATCTATCAGGCGGGCATCGAGACTATCGAGAGGAGAGGGGCGATTGTAAACATGACCCCCGATGACCTCTTCCAGGTGATCGAAGAGCAGGCCGCGGAGGGCGTCGATTTTGTGACGGTGCACTGCGGGGTCACCCGCGCAGCGATCGAGCCACTGAAACGCCAGAAAAGGGTGACCGACATCGTCTCGCGCGGTGGGGCCATCCTCCTCGGCTGGATCCTCCATAATGAGCAGGAGAACCCGCTATACGAGCAGTATGACCGCCTGCTGGAGATCGCCCGAGAACTCGATGTGACGCTGAGTTTGGGCGATGGACTGCGTCCGGGCAGCCTGGCCGATGCCACCGATAGGGCGCAGGTGGAGGAGCTCCTCATCCTCGGGGAGCTGGTGGCACGCGCCTGGGATGCTGGGGTCCAGGTGATGGTGGAGGGTCCGGGACATGTCCCATTAGATCAGATTGCCACCAATGTCCAGCTAGAGAAAGCCATTTGCAAAGGGGCTCCCTTTTATGTATTGGGACCGCTGGTCACCGATATCGCCGCCGGCTACGACCATATCTCAGGCGCCATCGGTGGCGCCATCGCTGCCCTGGCAGGTGCTGATTTCTTGTGCTATGTAACCCCCTCAGAGCACCTCGGCCTCCCCGACCTGGATGATGTGAAGGAGGGGGTGATCGCCTCCCGGATCGCGGCCCACGCCGCCGATATCGCTAAGGGGGTAAAGGGCGCCTGGGAACGAGACTTGAGAATGTCCATAGCGCGCAAGAACCTGGACTGGGAGGAACAGGTGAGACTGGGGCTGGACCCCAAAAAAGCGCGGCGGTTGCACGGGCAACATGCCACTTCAGGGGATGCCTGCAGCATGTGCGGCGAACTCTGCGCCATGAAACTGACATCAGACTTCCTGGGTGTTAAATCAGTAAAGTGCTAGCTATGGATATGCCAAACATGACTTCAGGAGGAGAATGTGAAGATTGACGATATAACCATATCTAAGGCAATAACCGAAAGCTTTATGAAAGACTTTGTAGATGCAATGGAGGTAGACGTGGCTATCGCGGGGGCAGGACCAGCTGGCACGATAGCTGCTTACTATTTAGCAAAAGGGGGGGTTAAGACTGCGGTATTTGAGAGGAATTTGAGGGTTGGCGGTGGCATGCCGGGAGGGGGGATGATGTTCAATCGCATCGTGGTGCAAGAAGAGGGTAAGAGGATACTCGATGAGTTTGAAGTCCAAACGATGGAATACCAAAAGGGCTACTATATTGCAGATTCTCTGGAGACCATCTCAACTATTTGTTCAAAATCAATAAAGGCTGGAGCAAAGATATTTAACTTGATCAGCGTCGAGGACGTGATGATCAGGGAAGGCGATAAGATTGCTGGCCTGGTGCTGAATTGGAGTGCTACCTCACAAGCTAAGTTGCATGTAGACCCCTTGGCCATAAGATCAAAGATAGTGATAGATGCTACCGGGCATGAAAGCCAAATCTGCCATATAGTGGTGAAGAAGCTGGGAGCAAAGTTAAAAACAAAAACAGGCGAAGTAATGGGAGAGAAACCGATGTGGGCTGAAGTGGGAGAGAAAGAGATAATAGAGAACACTAAAGAGGTGTATCCAGGTTTAATAGTCGCTGGCATGGCGGCTAATGCTGTTTTCGGGTCTCCCAGGATGGGGGCTATCTTCGGCGGCATGCTGCTCTCGGGGAAGCGGGCGGCGGAGGTTGCTGCGCAAATCCTTCAAAAGGTCGCTGTATCGTAGAGGGATGGATGAAGGCCGAAATAATCTCCGTCGGCACCGAGCTCCTTTTGGGAGAGATTACCGATACCAATGCCTCCTACCTCGCCTCACAATTGCCGCTACTGGGGATCGACCTCCTCTGGGTCACCCAGGTGGGCGATAACCTGGATAGGTTGAAGGAGTGCCTGGAGCGTGCCTGGGGCCGCTCCGATATCGTGTTCACCACCGGTGGCCTGGGGCCCACCGATGACGACCTCACCCGTGAGGCCATCGCCGCGATGCTTGGCGAGGAGCTAGGCGTGGACCCGGAGCTGGAGCGATGGCTGAGGGAGCTTTTCGCCCGTCTCGGCTTCCCCATGCCCGAAAGCAATATCAAGCAGGCCACCCTCATCCCCTCGGCCCAGGCGATCCCCAACCCGTCAGGCACCGCACCCGGCTGGTGGGTGGAGAAAGGGCGAGGGGGGCAGGGAGAACCGAAAATCCTGATTGCCATGCCCGGCCCACCATCGGAGATGAAGCGCATGTGGGAGACGGGGATAGTGGGGAGGCTCAGGGAGCTGCTGCAAGGCGAGGTCATTCTGTCACGGACTATAAAGACTCTGGGAATGACCGAATCGGGCACCGCCGAGGTGGTAAAACCCCTGCTCTCATCCGACAACCCAACCCTTGCCGTATACGCCAAGACCGACGGCATTCACCTGCGCCTGACCGCCAAAGCCGCAACGAGGGAGGAGGCAGAGGAGATGATCGCTAAAAGGGAAGCCGAGCTCCGCTCCCTTCTCAGCGATATCATCTGGGGCAGCGACGAGGAAACCCTGGAGGGGCTGGTGGGCATGCTCCTTGTGGAAAAGGGGCTTACCCTGGCCACTATGGAATCGTGCACCGGGGGACTACTCGCCAATACCATAACCGATGTTCCCGGAAGTTCCAGATACTTCAAAGGAGGGCTGGTCGCCTATACAAACGAGGCTAAGCTCTCCTACGGGGTAAGCACCGCGCTCATCGCCCGGCATGGCGCCATCAGCCCTGAGGTGGCGGGGGACATGGCTGGGGTGGCAAGGGAGCAGCTGGGGGCGGACATCGGGGTGGGCATCACCGGCGTAGCCGGCCCGACCGAGGATGAAGGGAGGCCTGTCGGCACCGTCCACATCGCCATCGACGATGGGAGGGAGACAAGGCTTGTTATTGGCCATTACCCCCCGTTACGGCACCAGGTGAAGCGCCGCGCCACCTACCACGCCCTCTTCGAACTGAGACGAACGTTGGTCTCCATGAAATAGCCGCACACTTATTTATTTAAATTGGGCTATAATGAGCTCACCACCAATATTCAGTGAGCAATCGAAGGCAGTAGGCTTGTCACGACCCGCGAGGTTTAATACGGGGAATTTTCAATGAGACAGGATTTCATTAGGCTAGGGTTTATATGGCATGTGGTAATTGCCTTGGTTTTGGCAATACTCCTTTGCCTTACAAGCTCCCCCCCGGCAACAGCCCAAAGTGCCGAGGAATATTTCCAGATCAGCTATGAACCGGTCAGCTTCAGTAAGACAGAGATTCACGGTGACGAAGTTTTTTACGCTATCTTCCAGGGCCGCGCTACCTGCATAAAAGACTTACCAATGTCGGTAAGTGAAGCCAGGATTACCGGCCGTGTCATAGCCGAACATAGGGTAAGTGGCACCAAGGTGACGCTAAATTCGAGCTACACCACAACTATAAAGCCCGTCCCTTATAAGGCAGGTAAGACAGTTGATTTAAGCGAGATTATATATCTGCAATTCCCCAACCAAGGTGAACCGGGCGATTACGATATTATATTGAAAATCGATAAGTTTGAGATCCCATTTCTTTTTGGGTGGTTTAATGTCCGTAGTTACCTTCCCCAAGACCTAGACCAGCCTATGGGCTCGCTAAAGTACGTCGCCGGGGACGAGTCGCCCACGCCTACACTAACACCCACCCCAACCGCAACGTCGGAGCATTCCACAGTAGCTGGCTTGGGCACTGGAACCTGGGTTGGTATTGGGATTGCGATCATCATATCCATAGCGCTGGCGTTGGGAATCTGGCTGATAGTGTATCGGCGGAAAAAAGCAAGTGCGTAAAAGCATTGCATTGTGCTGAAAAGTGTGCTATTATCGCCAAAATGTTGGTGTCCCGATATTCGGGGCAAAGAAGGGGGACTGGTTCTTTGTGGACGAAGATGAATTATTGTCTGTGGAGGAGATGACCAGAATCCTGAAGGTGAGTAGGCCCACTATTCAACGGTGGTGCCGCGATCGGAAGCTTCCTGCGGCAAAGATTGGCAAAGCCTATCGCATCAGGAAAGAAGACCTGGACAAGTGGTACGAGGGTAAGCTTATCGAAGCAGCGAAGCAATAGTTGCGACTTGACAATCTATTAAACTCCACTTTCCCCAACAAATGGGGGGGTGGATATGTTTTGTCCGAGAGAAAGGGGGTTGAGATGCACCTGATTATCGATGGTTTTGGGGCCAATCGCAAGACGCTGGAGAGTGAAGACCTGATCTACGAGCTCTTGGACCACTACCCCTCCCAGATCGGGATGACTAAGGTGGAACCGCCACGGGTCCATAAATACATTGGCTCAAAACCCGAGGATTGGGGGATATCGGGCTTCGTGCTTATCGCGGAGAGCCATATCAGCATCCACACCTTCCCCGAAAGATGTTATGTCAATATAGATATTTTCTCCTGCAAGGACTTTGACTCGGAGCAAGCGATCAGGGAACTCAAGGACAGATTTGAATTCACCGAAATAAAGAGTTGCCTCCTCAATAGGGGTTTGGAATACTCCCATGTGGAGACGGCGGACTTGAAAGCTGTCTAGCTTATTAGCCCCGTCCGGAGAAGCTGGAGAGCAACTGGACATTGTAGCGTGAGGCTAAGAAGTCGCGCCACCTAGAGTTACAAAAATTAGCCGCCCTTTTCGATGTAGATGGAGTTTAACTAGACATCGTAGCATTTGGCCAAAGAGTCACGCTACGTAGAGTTCGAAAAAGTGCGCAAATATGAAAAGCCCATCACCCCTTTCCCCATATCCCAGGGATGCTCTGTATCCGAACTGGTGCAGCGGATGGCGGGGACATCCTTCCAGGCGAGAAACCTAGCGCGCGGCGTAGAAATTTGGTCGCAGATGCTCGCCGGGGAGCGCACCATCCTCCTCGGACTCGCCGGCGCCATGGTCCCGGCGGGGATGCGCCAAGTTATGGTCTACCTGATTGAAAATCGCCTCATCGACTGCCTGGTATCGACCGGCGCCAATCTCTTTCATGACCTCCACGAGAGTTTGGGAAGAGCCCACTGGCAGGGCGATAGTTGCACCGATGACCAGGAGCTGGCGAGCTCAAAAATCTATCGAATATATGATACATTCCTCTCGGCGGAGGAATTCGACAAGACCGAGAGGTTTGTCATAGATTTCTCCTCCTCTCTGGAAACGAACCGAGCCTATACCACCAGGGAGTTTTTCTTTCTACTAGGCAAAGCGCTCTCCAGCCAGGGGAAGGAGGCGGGGATGCTCACCGCCGCGGCCAAAGCCAACCTCCCCATCTACTGCCCCGCCCCGGGGGACAGCGTATTTGGCACGGCGCTCGCTGCAGCGCGGGTGAAGGGGGAAAGTCACCTCCTCTTCGATGTGATTAAAGATACTGTCGAGCTGATCCAGATCGCCTGCTCCGCTCCCTCCACAGGGGTAATCTTCATCGGCGGAGGGACGCCGAAGAATTTCATCCAGCAGGTGGAGCTTTGTGGCGATATCTTCGGCAAGGAGCTTAAGGGGCACCAATACGCCATCCAGGTCACTACCGACTCCCCACAATGGGGAGGGCTGAGTGGCTGCACCTTCGAGGAGGCCCGCTCCTGGCGGAAGATCACCCCCGATGCGGCCACCGTTACCATAAACGCCGATGCTACCATCGCCCTTCCCATCATGGTAAGTGCCCTCAGCGAAAGCTCCGCCCAGATAATCGAGAATAGAAAGAAGCCCTCCTTCATCCTGAGAAAAGAATTAACCATCCGATGAACAAGGAACTTTTTTACCCCCAGCGAAACTTCGCCGCCCTCCCCACCCAATATGCCGACTTCGAAACATCGAGAGTGGTGATCCTCCCTGTTCCCTACGACAGCACCACTGACTGGAGGAGCGGCTCACGGGATGGCCCCATGGCCATCATCGATGCTTCCCGATACCTGGAGCTCTACGACCATGAGCTTGACCGGGAGAGCTACCTGATGGGGATTCATACCCTCCCTGAACTCCAGCCTTCCATGAAGGGTCCAGAAGAGACCGTGGCGCGCGTCTATAAAGTAGCAAACGACCTGGTTCAAAAAGGTAAGTTTGTGGTGATGCTCGGTGGGGAGCACTCGCTCACTGTCGGCATGGTGAGGGCCTTTAGGGAGCGGTTCGATGATCTCTCGGTATTGCAGCTGGACGCCCATGCCGATCTCCGAGATGAGTATGAGGATTCAAAATATAGCCACGCCTGTGTGATGAGGAGGGTGCTGGAGTGCTGCCCCATTGTTCAGGTGGGCATTCGCAGCCTGAGCCAGGAGGAGCACCGTTTCCTTACCCTCAATCAGATGCACCCCTTCTTCGCTCAAGGCCTTCCTTTGGAGGAAGAAGGGATCGTCTCCGCCCTGACCGCGGATGTCTACATCACCATTGACCTTGATGTCCTCGATCCGTCGATTATGTCAGCGGTGGGCACCCCGGAGCCTGGGGGCATGGGCTGGCATGAAATATTGAGGGTATTGCGGCGGGTGGCGGAGCAAAGACGCATCGTGGGCTGCGACCTGGTGGAGCTCTGCCCCAGGGAGGGGCCCTCATCCTGTGCCTTCCTCGCCGCAAAGCTAGCCTATAAGCTCATCGGTTTTTTGTCCCTTTCGCCCCAGCCCAAAGGCTACTAAAAGCCTGCCTCCACCTTCAATTCTATTCAAGGCTTAGGGTATGTGTTTATGGGTAGGTTGAAGCATCGGCTCCAGGCTACTCAAATCGCCATAAGCAATGAGCGGTTAGGCTGGCCGACGTCGGCCAGCCTAACCCCACACTATGAAGGGGAGTCCAGAGGTGTGTCCCCCAAAATTCTACCTACCAGGGCGGGTGGGTGGGAAAGTATTGGACTGCCTGCGGCGCGTAACACAACCGTCATTGCGAGGACCCCGACATGGGCGGATGCATCGGCCGACCTGTCGGCCTCGGGGGACATGGCAATCTTAATGGTGTTCTATCGTGAAACAGGGGATGCTGAAACAAGTTCAGCATGACAATTATATCATGGAAGCAGGAACCCGGAGACCGATGGGCCTGGATTCCCGCCTGCGCGGGAATGACATGGGCGTTTCAGCTTGTCCCAACATATCAGGGTGGGTGGAAAAAGACGAGTTTCTCCTCATTTTCTTCGTTTCTAGACCCTGACGAATGTACCGGACGATTACAGAAAATTGACACTGATTTGCCGTTGATGTAGTGTGAACTAAAACACACGGATTTAGAGTGAGATATGGGTAAGTCGATTCAACTGGGCAGGATATTTGGCATCCCCTTCCGGCTGGACTATAGCTGGTTTCTCATATTTATCTTTATCACTATTCTCCTCTCACTATCCGTCTTCCCCAATGGCTATCCTGACTGGTCTCCGGTCTCCTACTGGATGGTGGGCATCGCCACCAGCCTTCTCTTCTTCGCCTCGGTTCTGGCCCATGAGCTGGCTCATAGCCTGGTGGGCAGGAGAGAGGGCATCCCGGCAAAGAGCATCACCCTTTTCTTTTTCGGTGGCATTGCTCACATCGGAAAAGAGGCCTCTCACCCCACCAGCGAGCTAAGAATGGCTGCCGCCGGGCCACTGTGTAGCATAGCGCTCGCCGGTATATTCTATGGCATTTCCCTGTTAAGTAGCGGCAGCGAGTATGTGGCAGCCTTAACCGGGTGGCTTGCCTATATCAACGGTATCCTCGCCATCTTCAACATGATACCTGGCTTCCCCCTCGATGGCGGCAGGGTGCTGCGCTCCATCATCTGGCTGGTCACGGGAAACTATATGCGAGCAACACGAGTTGCCACGATGGCAGGCTATGGGGTTTCATATATATTCATCCTCGGTGGCATTCTACTTCTTCTCCTGCTCGGCCGGCTCGATGGCCTGTGGTTCATATTCCTCGGGTTTTTCCTCAACAGTGCCGCCCGTATGACCTACCGCCAGAGCACGCTGCGCGACTCCATAAAGGGGTTCACCGCTCAAGATGTGATGACCAGAGATTTTCCCCGCGTTCCGCGCCACCTCACCATCAGAGAACTGGTAAATGGGACGCTGCTCACCACCTCAAGCCAGTGCCTCCTGATTACCGATGGAGAGAGGGTAGTCGGGGCACTTACCATGCAAGAGGTCAAGGAGGTGTCCCGGGAGTACTGGGACCTCACCACCTCCGGGCAGGCTATGACCCCCGTGGAAAATCTGAAGATGGTGCAGCCCTCTGATGAGGCCCTCAGCATCCTCGAGAGAATGGATGAAGAGAATCTAGAGCTGGTTGCTGTGGTCAAGGAGGGGAGGCTTATCGGGATGATTCTGCGCGATGACCTGATTCGCTTTTCCCAGAGGCTCCGCGACTTGAAGATGTAGATTGCGCTAGCTCATAAATCTTAGTAGCCAGCTCGATGACCTCCAGCCTGCCCGCAAGCGGCTGCTGCCACCTTGAGGGTATCTTCTCCAGACCATACCAGGCTCCGGAGAGGGCGCCACATACCGCCCCGATGGTAGTGATGTTCCGTCATAAAACAGGGGGTGCTGAAACAAGTTCAGCATGACAATTATGTCATGGAAGCAGGAACCCGGAGACCGATGGGCCTGGATTCCCGCCTGCGCGGGAATGACACGGGCGTTGAGCTTGTCCCGACGCCGACAGGTCGGCCGACGCTTCGGCCCATATCAGGGCTCTATTTTCGTGGCAACGACAGAAAAACACACCCCATATTGTCATTGCGAGGACCCCGATTGGTCGGGGGACGTGGCAATCCCCACGTCTCCTGACAGAACAACACTGAGACTCAATATCCGCCGCGTGGCCTCGAGCCGCCGGTTAGGCTGGCCGACGTCGGCCAGCCTAACCCCGGACCACCGCTTATAGAATTTGTGAACTAATGTTGAAGAATCACCGTTCATCTGGTCGAGCACGGGCGCTAGAAATGTCCGCTTCATCGGTTTATAATAATCGCCGAGGGTATTTCGTTCTGGCCGCTCGGTTACCATAAGCCGATCTCTAATATCAAAGCGACGGTCCAAAAAGAACGTGGGTTAAGGGCGAAAAAATGGCTATAGAGAAGCTGAAAGCTATGGCGACCGGGGGGGTGGATGCTCACCGGGAGGAGCTTATTGAGCTAAGCCTGAGGATTCACCAAAACCCCGAGCTCGGTTTCCATGAGGTAAAGGCATCCGGTTGGCTGACGGAGTATCTGGAGAGAAACGGTTTCAAGGTCGAAAAGGGGATTTGCCAGCTGGCCACCGCTTTTCGCGGGAGCTATGGCTCGGGGAAACCGACCATCGCCCTTCTTGCGGAATACGATGCCCTGCCCAAGGTGGGACACGCCTGCGGCCACAACATAATCGCTACCGCTGCGGTGGGCGCCGCCGTCGCCTTAAGGGGTGCCATCGACGAGGCGGGAGGTAGCGTGGTCGTTATCGGCACCCCTGCCGAGGAGCTTTATGGGGGCAAGGTGATCATGGCGGAAAGGGGCGCCTTCGAAGATATAGATGCCGCCATGATCGTGCACCCCAGCGTGGTGGACACGTCAAGCATCAAAGCCCTGGCCTGCATCGGTCTGGAGGTGGAGTTTAAGGGCAAAGCGGCCCACGCCGCCGCCTATCCCCAGGAAGGGATCAATGCCCTGGAAGCGATGATCCAGGCCTTTAGCGGGATCAATTCTCTCAGGCAGCATATCAGGGAGCAGGCGCGTATCCACGGCATCATCACCCAGGGGGGCGAGGCGGCAAATATCGTGCCTGCCTACACCGCGGGGAGCTTCCTGGTGCGCGCGGAGGATAAGACCTACCTTGATGAATTGAGGGAGAAAGTGCTAAACTGTTTTAAGGCAGCATCTCTGGCTACGGGGGCTCGCCTGGAGTACAAGTGGACGGCATACTACGCCCCGCTCAAGACCAACTTTGCTCTGGCAGAGATATTCACCAAGAATATGGAGACCCTGGGACGCAATTTAAGCCCCCTCTTAGAGACAGCGCTTGGCTCCAGCGACGCGGGCAATG
Organism: Dehalococcoidia bacterium; assembly: GCA_030638665.1. GTDB lineage: Bacteria > Chloroflexota > Dehalococcoidia > E44-bin15 > E44-bin15 > E29-bin15. The sequence goes on along the minus strand of DAOWEF010000077.1, from coordinate 3,211 downwards.
TTAGCGCATTGGTGCCCACCATTCACCCTATGGTAGCCATCGCCCCACTGGATGTTTTAATCCACTCGCCGGAGTTCGCCGCGGCCGCTGCTACGGCGGAGGGAAATCGCGGGCTCTTCGATGGGGCCAAGGCCCTGGCGATGACAGTGGTGGACCTGGTTGGCCAGCCGGGGATAATGGCCAAGATCAAGGAGGAGTTTCTTGCCGCTAAATAACGGGATGTACTTAGGCATCGATGTGGGCTCGGTGACCACCAAGTTTGCGGCGCTCGATGAGGAGGACCGGCTTGTTGCCTCCCTCTATCTGCGCACCCAGGGCAGGCCCATCGCCATGATCCAGCAGGGCTTTAAGGAACTGGCGACCAGGCTACCTGCGGAGGCCCAGATTAAAGGCGTGGGCACCACGGGGAGCGCACGCTACCTGGCGGGGGTGATGGTGAGCGCCGATATTGTCAAGAACGAGATCAGCGCCCAGGCGGTGGCCGCAGTTCACTTCGTCCCCGATGTGCAGACCGTTATCGAGATCGGGGGGCAGGACTCAAAGATGATCATGATTAGAGAAGGCATCGTTACCGACTTTGGGATGAACACGGTTTGCGCTGCGGGCACGGGAAGCTTCCTCGATCAGCAGGCGCAACGCCTGAATATGCAGATCGAGGATTTCAGCAAGGAGGCGCTTCAGAGTAAAAAGTCGGTACGCATCGCCGGGCGGTGCACCGTCTTCGCCGAGTCAGACATGATCCACAAGCAGCAAACGGGACACCGCATCGAGGATATTACCTACGGCCTTTGCCAGGCCCTGGTACGAAATTTCCTGAACAATGTCAGCCTAGGGATGGAGATTCGGCCCCCCATCGTGTTTCAGGGGGGTGTCGCCTTTAACCAGGGCATGGTGAGGGCTTTCGAGGAAACACTGGGTACCCAGGTAATCGTGCCCCCCCACCATGAGGTGCTGGGGGCTATTGGGGTAGCGCTTCTTACCCACGAGGAGATGGCGATTCGGGGCAACGGGACGAAGTTCAAAGGGTTCACGATGGCGGAAGCCAATTTTCGCACCTCCTCCTTCGAATGCAAGGCCTGCCTCAGTGTGTGTGAGGTTTCCCAGATCTTCGGGGAGGGCAAGGTGCTTGCCCGATGGGGTGGACGATGCGACCTATGGGAAAGCGAGAGCACTTAAGATGAGAATCGCGTTGGATGCTATGGGAGGGGAAAATGCTCCCCGAGAGGTGGTGCGGGGAGCAGTAGCGGCTGCCCGTGAGCTGGGGGTAGAGGTGGTGCTGGTAGGCAAACGGAGCGCCATTGCGGCGGAGCTAAAAGATCATCGCTCTGATATCTCCATTGCTGATGCCAGTGAGGTGGTGGAGTTTGAGGATCACCCCACTCAGGCGGTGCGCGAGAAGCAGGATTCATCCATTGTAGTGGGCACAAACCTCCTAAAAAATGGCAATGCCTCCGCCTTTGTCTCGGCAGGCAATAGTGGGGCGGTAATGGCCGCCGCCACGCTTACCCTGAAGCGTATCGAGGGGATTGAGCGCCCCGCCCTGGGCTTCCTCTTTGTCCTCCCCTGGCACTCCGTGCTCCTGATCGATTTAGGAGCCAACGCCGATTGCAAACCGAGCCAGCTGGTTCAATTTGCTCAAATGGGCAGCGTTTATATGGAAAGAATTTTCGGACTGACACGCCCGCGAATTGGCCTCCTCTCAAACGGGGTGGAAGAGAACAAGGGGAACCTTCTGGTGCGCGAGACCCACCAGCTGCTGAAAGACACCGGCCTGAATTTCGTGGGCAACGTGGAGGGAAATGATATCCCCCGCAGTGTCGCTGACGTGATCGTCACCGATGGTTTCACCGGCAATGTGGTGCTTAAGACTGGCGAGGGGATCGGGGAGATGGTAATCCAGTCGCTGCGCCAGGAGCTCGCACGATTACCCTTGTTCAGGATGATCGTGGAGCGTGGCATTCGCACTGCGATCCAGGCCCTGGATTCCGCCGAGCACGGTGGGGTGCCCCTCCTGGGGGTAAACGGGAATGTAATCATCGCCCACGGGCACAGCGAGGCCAAGGCAATTAAGAGCGCCGTCTTCATGGCGAAACGGGCGGTGGAGCAGGGAGTGGTGGAGGCGATAAAGAAGGGGATTAGCTAACAGAAAGGGGTAGTTATGGAAAAACCAGTGGATATTGACGACAACACCTTTGACCAAACGGTGCTTCAGGCGGAAACGCCGATGATGGTGGATTTTTGGGCCCCCTGGTGCGCCCCATGCAAAGCGGTGGCCCCGATACTGGATGACCTGGCAGAGGAGTATAAGGGGAGGTTAGGCATTGTCAGACTAAATGTCGATGAGGCCCCCCAGAATGCCACCAAGTATGGCATTTCCTCGATCCCCACCATGATTCTGTTTAAAGATGGCAAGCCGATGAGCCAGATCGTTGGCTTCAGACCTAAAGCCGAGCTCAAGAAGGCTTTAGACGAAATCCTCAGCACCAACTAGCGGCACACTGCGAGGCTGGCTATGGGTAACACCTATGAGGTGATCATTATCGGGGGCGGGCCGGCGGGCTTGAGCGCAGGGCTCTATGCATCCAGGGCCAGGCTACGCACCCTGCTAATTGAAAAGGGCATCTTTGGCGGTCAGATCACCAATGCCGCGCACGTGGAGAACTACCCCGGCTTCCCCGATGGCATCTCGGGGCTCGAGCTTGGCGAGCTCATGCACCGGCAGGCCATAGAATATGGCCTGGAGACCGTCTCTACCGAGGCTCGCGGGATCGAGACGGGGGAGCGCGAAAAGGGGCGAGGGAGCGGGACGGGGGAGAGCGAAATAGCGATAAAAACCACCGAGGGCGACTACAAGGCAAAGGCGCTGATCATTGCCACCGGCGCCGAGTTCAACCGGCTTGGCGTGCCCGGGGAGGAACGGCTCACCGGCAAAGGGGTATCCTATTGTGCCACCTGCGATGGCCCCTTATTTAAGGATCGGGTGGTGGCCGTGATCGGTGGCGGGGACTCAGCGGTAGAGGAGGGGATCCTGCTCACCAGATTTGCCTCCGAGGTGATCCTGATTCACCGCCGCGATCAGCTTCGCGCCTCAAGGCTCCTCCAGGAGAGAGCCTTCGCCAATAAAAAAATGTCGTTCCTCTGGGACACGGTGGTCGAGGAGATCCTGGGCAATGAGCGGGTCACCGGGCTCAGGTTGCGCCATGTAAAAACG
>DAOWEF010000002.1 GCA_030638665.1 Dehalococcoidia bacterium | reverse complement strand
GGAGAAGTAGCATAAAGGACGGGGCATGGGGCAATTTGTTACTTCCCCGTCTTTTTATTTACGAGAAAGGGGATGAATTACGCTGAGGTGGTGGTGAATTCTCCAGGGGCACAGCGGCGAACCTTCTGCTACGCTGTGCCCCTTGATATAATGGTGGGTCATGCGGTGTGGGTCCCCTTTGGACCTAGACTTTTACAGGGCGTGGTCCTTCAGTTAACCGAATATCCCTCGGTGGAGGATATTAGGGAGGTTGCTGGCCTCATCGACCGTCGCCCCATACTATCCCCACCTCAGGTGGAATTGGCCCGCTGGATCAGCGAATACTATCTTGCGCCCCTTTTCGACGCCGCCGCCCTGATGATGCCCCCCGGCTTTGAGCGGAGGGTGCTCACCTTTATTACATCGGTTCCCCACCACGCTGAGAGCACTATCTCCTCGCTTACCCCCGGCCAGAGGGCATTGCTGGATCTAATCGGTAGGAAGGGCAAGGTTGAGGTGAGAGCGGTCGAGAAAGCTCTGGGCAAAAAAGAGGCGAGGGTGATTATCGATCAACTGGTGCGAAAGGGGCTGGTCAAGAAAACCCACGAGCTGGAGCGGGTCAGGGTAAGGCCCAAGACGGTACCTTATCTCCGCCTTGTTAGTGAAGCAGTGCCAGAGATAGCGGGCCTGCTCCAGGCAAGGGGAGCTCCCAAGCAGGCGGAGCTGCTAAAGCTTCTCGAAGCTGGCCCCATCCCCCTCTCCGAAGCCAAAAAGCGCCTCGGTCTCACCTCAGCTGTGGTGGCGGCGCTGCTAAGAAAGGGCCTGGTCACTATCGAGCAGGTTCAGGTATATCGCGACCCGCTGGCTCATCGCGTTTTCCCGTCCTCACCGGCACCTACCCTTACCCCGGCGCAGGAGGCTGCCTGGCGCGAGGTCAAAGCGGCCCTTGCTCCGGGCGTGGAGGCGGGAAATGCGGGGAGAGCGAAAAATGACCTGCCCGTTTTCCTGCTCCACGGGGTCGCCGGGAGCGGGAAAACGGAGATCTACCTGCGAGCCGTGGAGCAGGCCACCGCCGTGGGAAAGCGGGCAATTGTGCTGGTTCCCGAGATCGCCCTCACCCCACAGACCATTGCGCGCTTCGCCTCACGCTTCCCGGGCAGGGTTGCGGTGCTCCATAGCAAGCTTTCGGTAGGGGAGCAGTTCGATGAGTGGTGGCGAATTAGGGAGGGTGCCTTCGATGTGGTCATCGGGTCACGAGGGGCGATCTTCGCCCCCCAGCCTGACCTGGGGCTCATCGTCATCGATGAGGAGCATGAGTGGACCTATAAGCAGCAGGAGCAATCGCCCCGCTACCATGCGCGCGATGTCGCCATCAGGCTGGCAGAGCTCACCGGCGCGGTGGTCATCCTGGGCAGTGCCACGCCGGATACCACCAGCTACTATCGGAGCCAAAGAAGAGATTATCGACTATTGGAGCTGCCTGAGCGGATCGCAACGGGGGAGAAAAGGGTGGTGGTGGTCGATCTGCGCGAGGAGCTGAAGGCGGGAAATAGGAGCATCTTCAGCAGGTCGCTTGCCGAAGGGATAAAGCAGGCCCTGGAAGCCAGGGAGCAGGTGATCCTTTTCCTCAATCGGCGGGGAAGTGCCACCTTTGTGCAGTGTCGCGACTGTGGCTATGTGCTGCGCTGTAAAAGATGCGATGTCTCCCTGACATATCACTCGGCGAGGGAACATCTGGTCTGCCACCAGTGCAATTATCGCATAGCAATGCCGCGTGTTTGTCCCCAGTGTGGCAGCAAGCGGATCAAGTTTCTAGGCACCGGCACCCAGAAGGTAGAGGAGGAGCTCGGCCGTGTCTTCCCCAGGGCGAATCTCCTGCGCTGGGATCGCGATGTCACCGGGGGGAAGTATTCCCACGAGGAGATCCTGGACAGATTTCTGTCCCATGAGGCGGATGTCCTCATTGGCACCCAAATGATCGCTAAGGGGCTGGACCTCCCCCTGGTTACCCTGGTGGGGGTGATCAATGCCGATGTGAGCCTTCACCTGCCCGATTTTCGTGCCGGCGAGCGCACCTTCCAGGTCCTGAGCCAGGTGGCGGGCAGAGCAGGACGCGGCTCGCTGGCGGGGCAAGTCATCGTGCAGAGCTACACCCCGGAACACTATGCCATCGGTTGTGCCGCAAAACAGGACTACCTCTCTTTTTATAAACAGGAGATCTCCCTGCGCCGCCAGTACCAAACCCCTCCGTTTAGCCGATTGGCACGCCTCCTCTACACTAACCCCAATAACGCCCTCTGTCAGAAAGAGGCCCAGAGAATGCACCTCCTCCTCAAAGAGGAACGGGACTCCTGGGGCATGGACATCACCCTCATTGGGCCTTCCCCTGCCTTCATCCCGCGGGTGCGAGGCCGGTATCGGTGGCAGATCATCCTGCGCGGCGATGACCCGGTGCGACTACTGACTAAGGTTCCTCTTCCCCAGGGATGGCTCGTCGATATCGACCCGGTGAGCCTGCTTTGACAGGCAAGCGCCCCTCCGCTATAATGTGTCAAATAATGAAGGAGACCCGATGGCAGTCCTTCCACTGGTCGCTTACCCCGCCTCGGCGCTTCGCCAGAAAGCGAAGCGGGTTAGGAATATCGATGGGGCGATAGGGCGGCTCATCGATGACATGGTGGAGACCATGTATGAGGTCGGGGGGGTGGGGCTGGCAGCGCCTCAGGTGGGGATACCGCTGCGGGTGGCGGTAATCGAGCTACCTGACGAGGAGACCATAGTTCTGGTGAATCCGAAGATTGTAAAGCGGTCCGGGGAGCGCGAGGTTGAGGAGGGATGCCTCAGCATCCCTGGTTATCGGGGGGAGATCCAGCGCTCAGTAAAGGTCACCGCTAAAGGGCTCGACCGCCGCGGGCGGGAGATTCGTATCAAAGGGGAGGGACTCCTCGCCCAGGTACTGGAGCACGAGGTTGACCACCTGAATGGCACCCTGTACATCGATCATCTGGAGAGCATCGATAAACTCTACCAGGTAGCACCCGATGTGGAAACACCCGAAATATAGTTTTTCGAAATTTTCGAGCTTTGCGAAGCGTGTTTTAGAACTGGGGTCTTCCTAAAAAAGACCCGCTTTTTTCGAACTTTACGAAGCGGATTATTATAAACCGGTGGCTTTACTATAAGGAAGGCATAGCTTCTTCGAACTTGGCGAAACACTTTTTGAGGGGTTTGCGGTGGATGAGGATAAAGCGCTCTAGGGCGAAAAAGGTGAAAAAAGAGATAATGAAAGTCTTAATCGAGGTGCAGGAGCTTCTCAGACCGCTCTCGGTCGAGGCCTACCTCACCGGTGGCTTCGTGCGCGATACCTTGATGGGGCGCGACAGCGACGATGTCGATATTGTCATCGGGGCAAAGGCTATGGAGCTGGCCCGCCAGGTAGCCAAAGCCCTTGGGGGTACATTTGTGCCTCTGGATCAGGAAAACGAAATAGCCAGGGTGGTGCTCCGCGGGAAGGGGTGGGGAGAGCAAAAAAAACCTCTTCATCTCGATCTCGCCACCATGCACAGGAGCATCGACGAAGACCTGGCACAGCGGGACTTTACCATAGACGCCATTGCGATAAATCTGAGGGAAATAGCGGATCCCAGCGCTCCCCTCATCGATCCCTTCGGAGGGCAGCGAGACCTAGAGGCCGGGGTAGTGCGCGCCATTAGCGAGGAGGCTTTCCGGCGAGACCCGGCGCGTTTGCTGCGCGGCCCGCGCCTCGCCGCGGAATTTGGCTTTTCACTCGCTGATGAAACCAGAGCACAGATTGAGCGTCATCACCAGCTTATTACGCAGGTTGCCGCGGAGAGGGTGCGCGATGAGTTCTGTCGCCTGCTTGCCGCCCCGAAGGCAGCCGAGTGGCTTCGCTTGCTCGATGAGCTTGGCCTGCTTTTAGCGATCCTCCCTGAGCTTTCCCCCTCCAAGGGGGCGGAGCAGCCCAAGGAACACTTTTGGGATGTACTCGCGCATTCCATAGAGACGGTTGCCACTATCGAGTTCCTGCTCCGGATCGAGGGCTCGGGATACCTTAGCGATGAAATCCTGGCCTTTGCCCCCTGGTCACAGGCACTGGAGGGGCACTTCGAGGAGGAGGTGTCTAGCGGTCACAAGAGGAAGACCCTGCTCAAGCTCGCCGGGCTGCTCCACGATATAGCCAAGCCCCAGACCAGGACCATCGAGGAAACGGGCAGGACACGCTTCTTTGGGCACGCCAAGGAGGGGGCAGCTATTGCCCAAAGCATTTTGGAGCGACTAAGGTTCAGCGTTCGGGAGAAAGAAATGGTGCACCAAATGATCGAGCACCATCTTCGCCCGGGGCAAATGGCTGGCGAGGAGGAACTCCCCACCTGGCGCGCTATCTACCGCTACTTCAGGGACACAGGCGATGTGGGCATCGATACCATCTTCCTCAATCTTGCCGATCATCTGGCAACGCGGGGCCCCAATCTAGAGCTTGAAGAATGGTGCAGGCACGCTCAGAGCATGTCCTATGTCCTGGAGCAGCGCTTCAGGGAGGAGAGCGTCGTTTCACCGCCAAAGCTGATTAGCGGTCACGACCTCATCGATGTACTGGGGATGAGTCCCGGGCGGGAACTCGGCCAGCTTCTGGAGGCGGTGCGCGAGGCGCAGGCCGCCGGGGAGATCGCTACCAGGGAAGAAGCGCTCCTCTTCATCCAAAAGCGACATACAAAGCAATGTTGACATAATAGGGTTAGAAACAGAGAATGAGCAGAAGACAAAAACTAACGCTGGTGGGCATTGCCCTGCTGTTTGCCTTCACCGTGTCGATGCTGGCAATAGACAAGGTCGGGGGTCGCGAGGGGATGTCACTGGGGCTTGACCTTCGGGGGGGCACTCACCTGGTATATGAGGCGGACTTCACTGATGTTCCGTCTGGCGCTGAGGGCGATGCAATCGAGGTGACCCGGGGGATCATCGAGAAGCGGATCAACCGCTATGGGGTCAGCGAACCCGTTATCCAGATAATCGGCGAAGACCGCATCTCCGTCCAGATACCGGGGGTCAGCTGGGAAGAGGCCAAGTCGCTGGTTGGCACGGTAGCGGAGCTGGACTTTCGAGAGCAGAAAGGCGTGGACGCCACTCTGGCAGAAGCAGCGAATGGGGGGGATAATCAGATTACGGTCAACGATGTCGCAGGCTTCGAAGTAGATGACACCTGCGTACTTGGTATCAGTTCGGTTGGGGCCATTGAGAAGGAAAACTGGGAAACGAGGCAGATAATAGCCATCAACGGGTCAATCAACATCCTCACCCTCGACTCCGCGCTGTTTACCGACCATCAGCCTGGCGAGCCGCTGAGTGCCTGGGTCCCTGCCACCGGGACAATCGATGGGGGGGAGATACATCTAACTGGAAAGTATCTCCTGCCCAACAGTTACGTTGATGTAGACCCGCAGAGTGGCCAGCCCGTAGTGCGCTTCGAATGGAACGAGGATGGGGCCAGGCTCTTCTCCCAGATCACCGGACGGCTTATAGGGGGTCCTCTGGGCATCATTCTCGATAACGAAATAATCTCGGCACCGACAGTCCAATCCCAAATCGGCGCGACTGGCATCATCGAGGGTCTGACCTATGATGAGGCGAGGATACTATCCAGCCAGCTGAACGGCGGAGCGCTGCCCCTACCGCTTGGGCACTGGGAGGGGGACGAGTTTTACCCCGAGCCGGCAGTAATCCAGAGTGTCGATGCCACCCTTGGTGCCGACTCCCTGCGGTGGAGCCTCATCGCCGGGATAATCGGTCTGGCGCTGGTGCTGGCGTTCATGATCCTTTACTATCGTCTCCCCGGCGTGCTGGCATGCGCTGCTTTGCTTATTTATGGCGCTATCATGCTCACCATTTTCAAGATGGTTCCTGTTACCCTCACCCTGGCGCACATCGCAGCCTTCATCCTCTCCATAGGGATGGCCATTGATGCCAATATCCTGATCTTCGAGAGGATGAAGGAGGAGCTGAGGTTGGGAAAGACCCTGAAGGCTGCCGTTGAGGCAGGCTTTAACCGCGCCTGGCCCGCGATTCGCGATGGCAATTTCTCCACCCTCATTACCTGCATCATCCTCTTCTGGTTTGGCAGCAGAATCATAGCCGCGCCCCTGGTCATGGGCTTTGCCCTTACCCTGGGCATCGGAGTTGTCATAAGCATGCTCACCGCAATATTGGTTACCAGAAGTTTTCTGCGCACTATTGTGTTCACCCAGCTGGCAAGGAGAGGTTCGCTATTTCGACCGTGAGAGACGATAATGATTGATTTTGTCGGCAAGAGAAAATGGTATTTCCGCTTCTCGGGGATCATTATCCTCATCGGGGTCATTTTCCTGCTCTCCGCCGGTCTCCAGAGGGGTATAGAGTTCACCGGCGGCACGATGATGACTATAAGCTTCGAGCAGGAGGTAGCTCAGGAGGAGCTCCGCGAGGAGATGGCCGAACTGGGGCACGATGACGCCGTTATTCAATGGAGCGAGGATGCCGAAGCCTTCATCATCCGCACCAAAGGGCTGGCAGCAGAAGAAGAGGCTGTCATAGAGGACACCCTGACTGAGAGGTTCGGACCACTTACCATTAAAGACGTATATGGCGTTTCGGGAAGCATCGCCAGCGAGATCGAGGGGGATGCCGCCATCGCCGTTTCCGTAGCCGCCATCGGTATCCTGCTCTACGTTACCTGGGCCTTCCGTAGGGTGATGAAGCCTTTCCACTTCGGTGTCGGCGCCATCGTGGCTTTAGTCCACGATGTACTCATTGTGCTCGGCGTCTTCGCCGTGCTGGGCGTTCTCTTCGATATAGAGATCGATGCTATGTTCATCACCGGTTTGCTCATCGTTATCGGCTACAGCGTGAATGATACCATCGTGGTCTTCGACCGCATCCGGGAGAATATGCTCAAGAGCCCGGGGAGCCCCCTCGAGACCACGGTAAACCGCAGTATTATGGAAACGCTGGGACGTTCCCTTAACACCAGCATAACCACTCTATTTGTCCTGCTGGCTTTGCTCCTCTTGGGCGGGGCAACCATCCATAACTTCGTCCTGGTCCTCATCATCGGAGTAATCGCCGGCACCTACAGCTCCATCTGCATTGCCAGCCAGCTGCTTGTCGTGTGGGAAAGCGGGACCTTTAGCAGGCTTTTCCGGCGCGTAATCCCCAGGCGCGCACCTGCCGGGGGGTGATACATGTTCCACACCAAAACCGGCGCTGCCGGGCTTTCTATTGGCACCATTGCTCTGCTGATCCTGCTTAAGCTAGCAGTAGGCATAATTAGCGGGAGCGTTAGCATCATTGCTCAGGCTATAGACAGCCTGCTTGACCTTTTCGCCTCATTAGTCACCTTCTTCAGCCTGCGATTCGCAGGCAAGCCAGCTGATAGGGAGCATCCCTTTGGCCATGGGAAGGCGGAGAGCATTAGCGGTGTGGTGCAGGGTGGGCTGATCTTTGCCGCTGCTGCCTTCATCCTTTACCAAGCGGTAAACAGAATCGTAGTGGGAGCGGCCATCGAGTATGTGACCGCAGGGATCGTGGTGATGGCGGTCTGCATAGTGGTCAACATCATCGTTTCCCGCCACCTGCTCCGGGTAGCCAGGAAAACAGACTCGGCAGCGCTGGAGGCAAACGCTCGAAATCTAGCCACCGATGTCTACACCGCGTTAGGGGTTTTGGCTGGGTTGGTTGCGGTGCGCATAAGCGGGCTCTATATTCTCGATCCCATCATTGCTATCGGTGTGGCTCTGTTTATACTGAAAACGGCTTATGGCGTGATAAGGAAATCATTTCCCCACCTCATCGATGTCAGGCTGCCCGAGGATGAGGAGGCGCTGATAGAATCCACCATGAGAGAGCATATGGGGGAACTGGTGGGCTTCCACAGTCTGCGCACCCGAAAGGCGGGAAGCGAGCGCTACATCGAGCTACACATGATAATGGCTAGAGATGCCAGCGTAGAGAGGGCACACACGCTATGTGACCACCTGGAGGAGGACATCAAGTCGAAGCTTTCCAGTGCCTGCGTGACGATCCATGTTGAGCCATGCGATAGGGAGTGCGATAGTTGCCCCGATAACTGCCCCCTGGACCAGAGAACGCCAGGGCCCTAGGCCAGTCCGTGAGTACCCTTTACCACCTGAAGAAGTGCCTCTATATCCGGTGCCCCGCTTGCCCGCGGAGGCTTGCCAAAGGGATCGACGATATCAGGGCTGCCGAGGAGCACATCCAGGGTTGCCCTTATCGATGTGGCAAGCGCATCGAGGTTGTAGCCCCCCTCCAGAGTGAATACGAGCCGTTCATTGCAGAGCTCATCGGCCAGCCCCTTCAGTATGCGTCCCACCTTGGCGAATCCGGTGACGGTTAACTGCATCAGCGATATCTGGTCGCGCCAGTGTGCGTCATAGCCTGCTGAGACCAGGATGAGCTGAGGCCGAAAGCGCCTCGCTACCGGTACGAGCACCTCATCATACACTCGCAGATATTCCTCATCGCCACACCAGGCAGGCAGGGGAACATTCACCGTGGCCCCCTTACCATCCCCTTCTCCGGTCTCGTCGACACGACCGCTCCCGGGGTAAAAGGGGTACTGGTGGGTGGAAAAGTAGAGGATATGGGGATCATCATAAAAGGCGTCCTGGGTCCCATTGCCATGATGGACATCGAAGTCAACGATGAGGATGCGCTCCAGCCGGTGGCTGTCTATCGCATGCCTGGCAGCGACGGCGACGTTGTTGAACAGGCAGAACCCCATAGCCTCCCAGCGCACGGCGTGATGCCCCGGGGGCCTGACCAGGGCGAAGGCGCTCTTCACCTTCCCCGCCATCACCGCATCAACCGCCTCGATGAGGCCACCGGCGGCGTAAAGTGCCGCATTGTAGGAGGCGGGGGAGACCACGGTATCGGGATCGAGCGCACCGCCGCCCCCCTGGGCGAAGGACTCCACATAAGAGATATAGCCCGGGGAGTGCACTCTGGAGAGTTCTTCAATAGTAGCGGCACGGGGGCTAATCCGGACCAGCTGCTTCATAATCCCGGTCTGCTCCAGGTGCTCCACGGTCTTTGCCAGCCGTGACGCGACCTCCACGTGGGGCCCGGTGTCGTGCTCCAGGTAGACAGGGTCATATACCAATCCTACGCTCACCATCCTCTCCTTTTTTTCGCACTCGGCGCTACGTTACAGAGTGTTGAACTCTACCGTTCAGGCAATTGCCCAAAAAGGCAATTGCTGCTTTTTTGTCTTCGACGCGGCGTTTTTCGCCCAAAAACCTTTAGTGTCAAACTATGATATCAGACCCTGCCCTACCAGGCAATTGCGAATGAACTCCTTCGAATAGATGGGTGACACATTCCCCTATTGCTAGAGTCTCTTTCCTTAGTCATTGCGAGCACAGCGCGGCAATCCCCACATTGGCATACTATCCCAGCGATTGCCGAGTCCCCCGACCCCGATCTATCGGGGGACGCTTCAGCCTAAATCGGACTCTCGCAAGTCGGAGGAGTCCTCGTAATG
>DAOWEF010000021.1 GCA_030638665.1 Dehalococcoidia bacterium | reverse complement strand
GCTGAGGGGCAAGCCCTGCTCCCCAGAAGGCGAGCCAAGATGACTACGGGAGGCACGGAGAGGGTAGCCACCGGCTGCGGCAATATCTATGTTACGGTGAATTCCGATGAGGATGGGGTATGCGAGGTCTTCTCCAGCCTGGGGAAGGCGGGGGGCTGTGCCTCGGCGCAGCTTGAGGCCACCTGCAGGCTCATCTCACTGGCGCTTCGCTCCGGGGTGGATGTCGCCTCGGTGGTGAAGCACCTCAGAGGCATTCGCTGTCCCTCCATCGCCTGGGAGCAGGGTCATGCGGTGCTCTCCTGCCCCGATGCTATAGGGACTGTGCTGGAGAGGCACATTAATGGTGAGGGCGCAGCAACTAATCCCGATGAATATGGTCTGGTGATGAATTTTGGGGGGCAGTGCCCTGAATGCGGCAGCATGTTGGTATACCAGGAGGGGTGCCATATCTGCCCCGCCTGCGGCTATACAAAGTGCAGTTGAGAGGGGAAGATGTCTCACCTTGATAGCTTCATAATGATGGGCCTGGGAGGATTTTTCCTGCTCCTGGCAGTTATCGCCTTTTTGTGGGCCAGGGGTGAGGAGCTAGGGCTTAACTATGGCCTCTCCCAGCGCCGCGACCTGAGGGAGTTCATCACCCGTTGGCCGATGCGTGTTGAACCCGGGGCACTCAGGGTGGGGGGGTGGATATTTATTACCGTAGGATTAGTTTTAATCATCCTGGGCGGTGCATTCTTAGCCATTGATTGAGGAGGCTGATTTGGTACAAGAAACGGAGCGCGAAGCTAAGAAAGAGAATCTGAACCTAGAGCAGATTAAGCGGCGCCTTGATAACCTGGACCAGCGCCTGGATAACATTGACACCATGGTCACTGCTCTCGCCGAGCGAGCGATGAAGCGACCCCTTAGTGTGACGATAACTTGCCCCAATTGCGGACAGACCGTCGAGATTGGCATGGTGGGCAGCGAGAAGATGATGAAATAATCATAGGGGTGGAGTCGGGGCTGTGGGGAGAGCGAAATCTGGTGAGATGAGGTGGGAAAAAGCGGCGAGGCGAAGGCTCTCGAAGGAGCAAGGCACGATCTTCAAGGATTGGGGCGGCAGAATCCCCATCGCGCTGATCTACCCCAATACCTATTATGTAGGTATGTCCAACCTCGGCTTCCAGACTATCTACGGTCTTCTTAACAGCTATGATAATATTGTCTGCGAGCGGGTCTTCTGGGAGAGGGGGGGGGGAAGTGTTGAATCCGGGCGCCCCCTCGATGACTTCGCCGTACTCGCCTTCTCTATCTCCTATGAGCTGGACTACTTCAATGTAGTCGAGATGCTGAGATCGAGCGCCACTGACCTCTTTGCCGCTGACCGCAGTGATGCCCACCCCCTGGTTATTGCGGGCGGACCCTGTATCACCGCCAACCCGGAGCCCCTTTCACCCTTCTTTGACTGCTTTGTCATTGGTGAAGGAGAGGCTATTTTACCAGCAATGATTGAGGCGCTCCTGGGGGGGTGTGGAGAGAGCGAAAAAGGGATTCGTGGAAGCAGAAATGAGCTGCTTCGCGCGCTTTCCTCGCTTCCCGGGGTTTATGTGCCCAGCCTTCACGATGGGAAGCCGATCTCCCGACAGTGGGTTCGGAACATCGATGATTTTGCCACCACCTCAGTGATCCTCACCCCCCAGACAGAGCTTGGCAATATGTTCCTCATTGAGATCGCGCGTGGCTGCCGATGGGGCTGCCGTTTTTGCCTCACCGGTTATCTTTTTCGCCCGTTTCGCTTTCGTTCTTTAAATAGCTTGTTGAGCCAAGCTGAGAGTGGCCTGAAGTATAAGAAAAGGATCGGCATTTTGGGGGCTTCACCCTTCGATCACCCTGAGATAGAAGAGCTGGTGGCCAGGTTGCAGAAGATGGGAGCAGAGATGTCCATCAGCTCCCTGAGAATTCGTCCCCTGTCACGAGTAGCCCTCAGGGGGCTTGTGGAGAGCGGCACCCAAACCTTGTCTTTAGCACCAGAAGCAGGGTCAGCACGATTGCGTAAAATCATTAATAAGGGTGTATCGGAGAAAGACATCATCGAGGCGATAGTGTGGGTCACTGAGCACCCTCCCAAGCAGCTCAAGCTCTATTTCATGATCGGTTTGCCCACGGAGACCGACGATGATATCGATGAGATGATCGAGTTGACCCTATCCTTAAAGAGGCGCATTGACCGGAAGCGAGCGGGGACCCGTCTCACCCTCACCATAGAGCCTTTTGTGCCTAAGGCAGGCACCCCCTTCCAATGGCTTCCGATGACCAGCGACAAAATTCTCAGCCGTCGCCTCGCCACGATCAAAAACAGCCTAGAGCCGAAGGGCATCGCGGTCAAGTCGGAGAGCGTGGCCTGGGCCGTGGTCCAAGGGGTGCTGTCGCGAGGCGACAGGAGACTGGCCCCGGTGCTTGCCCGGATGGAAGGAAAATCCCTCTCCTCGTGGCGTCGTGCGCTGGCGGAGTTTTCGCTCGATGCCGATTTCTACATCGGCAGGGAAATCCCTGTTGATGAGCGGCTCCCCTGGGCAAACATCGTTTCGGGGGTTGAACTTGATTATCTGAAAAGGGAGCTGGAGCGGGCGCGTCTTGGTGAAGAGACCCCACCATGCCCGCTAGCCGAATGCCAGGAATGCGGTGTTTGCTGAAATGGATATTGCACGAAATCTGCATGATGTGGAGCGTCGCATCGCCCAAGTGGCTCAGAGGGCAGGCCGGTCACCGGCAGAGATCACCATTGTCGCCGTGACTAAGGGGTTAACCGCCCAGGCTATTGAGGCCGCCCTTGAGGCAGGCATCAGGCACATTGGCGAGAACAGGGTTCAGGAGGCGAGGGAGAAGATAGCGCGCTTGTCCAACCTGCAGCCATGCGCTACCTGGCACATGGTGGGACACCTTCAGACCAACAAGGTTAAGACAGCCGTGGAGATTTTTGATATAATCCATAGCATCGATTCGCTTAGATTAGCAGAGGCGTTGAGCGGCCGCGCTCGAAACACCGTTCCCGTGTTGCTGCAGGTCAACATCTCAGGGGAGGAACCAAAGAGCGGCTTTTCAGAGGCCGAATTGCCCAAGGCGGTGGAAGATGTCGCTCGCCTTTCCATGCTTAAGGTGAAGGGACTAATGACCATTGCCCCCCTGGTTAGCGACCCTGAAGAGGTTCGACCCATCTTTCGAAGGCTGCGAGAGCTTCGCGACTCCCTAGGCCTGGAGCACCTTTCCATGGGGATGAGCGATGACTTTGAGGTTGCCGTAGGGGAGGGAGCCACGATGGTGAGGATCGGGCGCGCCATATTCGGGGAGCGGGGATAGGTAAAACGGAAACACGGTAAACTGAAAAGGGGGATTAGTTCGAGAAAATGGTAGCCAGGCGTGAGCTAAGAGTTATGTTGCAGACGGGTCACCTTACACCCCCAGATTCCCTGCTGCGGGATTTGGAGACTATTCAAGATATATCCATTGATGTGAGGCGTTTAGGGACATCCTTCCGCGGTGGAGGGGTGGCTGCCTTTATCATGATCTCTACCGATAATGACAATACCGGTTTACTGGCTGACATCCTTTATAATCACACCAAGAGGCTTAAGGTGAGAGGGGGCGACGATCTGGTTATCCTCCTAGGGGGCAGAATCAATACGGACCAGGAAATGGTAAACTTTCGTGACGTGCAGTGTCAAAAACACGTATCCTTAAAGGATAAATCTCAGGGCGAAATAAGAGGGATACTGGAGAAGGCGGATAACGCATGAAGATTGCCTTTATAGGTGGTGGGGTCATGGGGGAGGCGATGATCAGGGGGATTCTCAATAAAGGGCTGACCACGCCTCAAGACATCATCGTTAATGACGTCAGCGCCGCTCGGGTCGCCAGCCTAAAAAAGGAATACAGGGTTAGAGTGACGGGTGATTATGGCATCGCTGTAAAAGGCTCCAACATTGTCGTTATCGCCGTTAAGCCTCAGAATTTGGCTGAGCTTATGCCCGAACTGGAGGGTCGGTTCACCCGAGGTCAGCTTGTCCTCTCCATCGTCGCCGGGACGTCGATAGCCACCATCGCCAGAGGCCTGGGGCATCGCTCAGTGGTTCGGGCAATGCCCAATACCCCGGCCCAGATCGGCCAGGGGATTAGTGTATGGACCGCCTCGAGCGAGGTGAACCGGCGCCAGAAAGGGCTAGCACGGTCCATCCTGGGGGCGCTGGGTCGGGAGATCTATGTGCCTGATGAGAAATACATCGATATGGCGACTGCGGTCAGCGGCAGCGGTCCAGCCTATATCTTCCTAGTCATCGAGGCACTCGTCGACGCTGCGGTACACATCGGGCTGCCACATGAGATGGTGGAGGATTTAGTGCTGGAGACAGTTGTTGGGGCAGCACGCCTTGCCCAGGAAACAGGTCAGCACCCCAAGGAGTTAAGGGATAGGGTTACATCCCCCGGGGGAACCACGGCACAGGGTCTATTGAAGTTAGAGGAGGGCGGGCTGAGAGACCTGCTCCTGCGCGCGGTGATTGCCGCACATGAAAAAGCTAAGGAGCTGAGGGGATAAATGGACGTATTCCTCAACTTCATCGCTATTTTATGTCAAGTGCTTGCCGTTATCATTTTTGTGCGGGCGATTCTCTCCTGGTTTGCCATCTCCCCCTATAGCCCGATAGTGGTTTTCCTAGATCGGATTACCGAGCCTATCCTGGCGCCGTTGCGTCGCATCATTCCCCGGCTCGGCATGGTCGATATCACCCCTATGGTGGCGATCATTATTCTGCTGCTCATTGCGCGCCTCATATTTCTCATTTAACGGAGGAAATGTTAAATAAACATGGATAAGGTTGCCATTGTCGCCGATAGCATAGCCTGCTTCACCAAAGAGATGGTGGAGCAGTACGGGATTCGAATAGTTCCCTCAAACATCCATTTCGATGGCAAGGTATACAAAGAGTATCTGGACATAAGCCCCTCAGAGGCCTACCGGCTTTTAGAAAGGGACCCCGATTGTTTCACTACATCGGCACCCTCCCCCGCAGATTATCTTGAGGCCTACCGTGAGCTAAGCACCAGAGCGCAAAGCATTCTTTGCATCACCCTCAGCGCCAAGTTTAGCATGCTTCATGACGCGGCCCGGGTGGCGAAGGAACAAGGTGTAGAGGAACTTTCACAGACCACCATCGAGATTTTAGACTCCCGGACTTGCGCCGCTGCTGAGGGGTTTGTTGTCCTGACAGCGGCAAGGGCGGTAGCGGATGGCAAGTGCCTAGCTGAGGCCATTAAAACCGCGGAGGAAATGAGGGATAAGGTCAATCTCCTAACCGTTATGGAGACCATCCGCCATGTATACCGGTCAGGACGCATCCCCAAGCTTGCGTCACAGGTGGGGTCTGCCCTCAGTGTCAAGCCGATATTGAGCATATCCGATGGGGCGGCGCATTTCGTGGGCATTGCCAGGACCAAAGAGCGCGGGGTAAAGCGAATCATCCAACTGATGCGAGAGAAGGTTGGGGAAAACCCGGTGCATGTGGCAGTAGTGCATGCCGATGCGCTTGAGGAGGCCCAGAGGCTCAAGGAGCAGGTAGCATCGGAGTTCAATTGCGGGGAGCTCTGGATTAGTGAGTTCAGCCCTATAATGGGCTACACTACAGGTCGGGGATTGCTCGGCCTCGCCTTTTATGTTGACTAAGGAGGCTATGATGAAAAAAGTTGGCATTGTTACTGACAGCACAGCTTGCCTACCTGAGGAATTGGTGTCGAAGTATGATATTTGTGTAGTGCCACTAATGATAATTTATGAAGGCAAGAGCTATCGCGACGGGATTGACATGAGTCCCGACGAAGTCTACAGGATTATGCGGCGGAGAGAGAATCTGCCGACCACCTCCACTCCATCGGCGGGGGATTTCCTCGGTGCCTATCGCCAGTTGAGCCAGAAGTCGGAGAGCATACTCTGCATCACCCTCACCTCGCTACAAAGCAAGATCTACGATACTGCGCTGGTAGCAAAAGATGTGGCCAAAGAGGTGCTCACCAACACTACTATCGAGGTCATCGACAGCCGGGCAGTGGGCGGCGCCTTGGGGCTTATCGTCCTGGAGGCGGCTCGTGCTGCCAGCCAGGGGGCAGACCTGGCTCAGGTGACTGAGGTGGTTCGCGGTATGATGCCCAGGGTAAATTTCATTGCGATGTTGGATACCCTCTTCTACCTGGCGAGAACCGGTCGCACCGGCAGGGCGAAGGCTTGGGCCGGGACACTTTTAAATATAAAGCCTATCGTGGAGCATGCTACTTCCACAGGAGAAACAATGCCGGTGGCGCGTCCCCGGACCAGAACAAAGGCGGTAAGTCGCCTCCTGGAGATAATGTCGGAACGGGTTGGGGACTCCCCGGTGCATGTCATCGTGCACCATGCTGATGAGCTGGAGAATGGGGAGAAACTCAAGGCTGAGATTGCCTCCCGATTTAACTGTGTGGAGCTTTATCTCACCGGGTTCACCCCTGGCATGGGGGTTCATGCCGGCCCAGGAGTGCTGGCCATTACCTTTTATACCGAAGGCTGAGGAGGCCCATTTTCTGAAGCCGGAGCGGAACTTCAGGCCTCGCCACCTGTGGTGAAATCCCTTTATTTCGCCCAGATGGTCTATGATATGGCAACAAAACCGGCGTGCGACAATGGATAAAAGGCGAAAGAAACGGAAAGAGCGAAAAAGGCATGGAAGATACCCAAACCAGGAAAGATGTGCAACAGCTGAGGGAAAGCCTGGGTGAATTGCCCGAACCCACCATCACCCCGGCCTTCATTGTGGTAAGTGGCCTGCCTGGCAGCGGGAAGTCCTACTTCTGCCGCCGGCTTGCCGAGCGTCTTTTTTCGCTCTCCCCCCTTCCCTCGGCATCACCTTCTATCTCCACACGCCCCCCGGCCTCACCTTTTCCCATCCTGGAGAGCGATGCCCTGAGGGGATTGCTTTTCCCGACGCCAAATTATAGCCGTGGCGAAAGCGACCGCGTGTTTCGGGCTTGCCACATGCTCATCGAAGACCTGCTGCGAAGAGGGATCCCGCTTATCTTCGACGCCACAAACTTGATCGAATACCACCGGGAGCACCTCTATCACATTGCCGACAGCGTGGGAGCGAGGCTGATTATAGTGCGTGTTGAGGCGCCTCCAGAATTGGTGCGCCAGCGACTCCAGGATCGCCTCTCTCGCCTCGATCCGGAGGACAAATCGGAGGCTGACTGGAGGGTTTATCGGCGGATGAGCGCTGCGGCGCAGCGCATTCGACGAAACCACTTCGCTGTCGATACCTCTAGGGACATCACCCCGGTAATCGACAAGATTGTGCGTGAGGTAAATCGTTGAATTTTGGGCGTTTCGGGACATTCAGACGAGAGCTGCTCCAGTAAGATTGGACTGATATCTTACCTGCAGTCAGGTTCAAACAGGCGAAACCAACGAGGAGGGCGAAAAAAGAGATGGAGGTTAAGGTTGTATCCGGAGACATCACAGGGCTCCCCCTATGTGCCATCATAGTGAATCTCTTTGAAGGGGTGAAAAACCCCGGCGGGGCCACGGCGGCGGTGGACAAAGCCCTGGGCGGGCTGATTACCCAGCTCATCGCTGAGGGGGAGATTAAGGGGAAGCGCAACGAAATCACCCTGATTCATAGCATGGGTAAGATCGCGCCTGAGAGGGTGGTCGTTGCTGGCTTGGGGAAGGAGGAGGAGCTAACTCTCTCCGTGATTCGCGGGGTTGCTGCCGAGGCCTGCCGCTTCCTAAGGAGGGTTGGCGCGACGCAGGTGGCAACCATTGCCCACGGCGCCGGCGTGGGTGGCATAGATGCTGAGAAATCGGCCCAGGCGGTGACAGAGGGCGCTATGTTGGGTCTTTATACCTTCCGCAAGCACCAAACCAAGGAAGCGGAGGAGGGGGAGATTGAGCAGCTGCTCATCGTGGAACGCGATGAGGCAAAGCTCGCTGCGCTGGAGCGGGGGTGCGCCGGGGGGCGAATAATGGCGGAGGCCACAAACCTCGCCCGTGATATGGCCAACGAGCCGGCCAACTACATGACCCCCACTCACATGGCGGAGGTGGCCCAAAGAGTCGCCGACGAGTGGGGGTTTGAGTGCCGCATCCTAGAGCAAGCAGATATGGAGCGGCTGGGGATGGGCGCCCTCCTGAGCGTGGCCCGGGGAAGCAGGCAGCCGCCAAAGCTCATCCTCCTCAACTATAAAGGTGGCGATCCAGCAAAAAGCCCCTTGGGTCTTGTAGGCAAGGGGATAACCTTCGACTCCGGGGGCATCTCCATTAAGCCCTCAGAGGGGCTAGGGGATATGAAGGGGGACATGGCCGGCGGCGCTGCCGTTATCGCTGCCATGCGTGCCATCGGTGAGCTCAGGCCGAAGGTTAATGTCACTGCGCTCGTGCCCGCGACGGAGAACCTCCCCGACGGCGCAGCCCTCAAGCCGGGAGACATCGTGCAGGCGTCAAATGGCAAGACCATTGAGGTTGTGACCACAGATGCCGAGGGGCGGCTCATTCTGGCCGATGCCCTCTGTTATGCTCGTAAGTTGGGGCTCTCCCCAGTGGTGGATGTTGCTACGCTGACCGGTGCCTGTCACATCGCGCTGGGCGACTTCTGTACCGGTGCCTTCGGCAATAATCAGGAGCTAGTGGATAGGGTGATTAAGGCGGGTGAGGAGGCTGGAGAGTACATCTGGCAGATGCCTATGTATGAGGAGTATAAGGAGCAGAACAAGAGCGATATCGCCGACATCAAGAACTCCGCGGGCAGATGGGGAGGTGCGATCACCGGGGCTCAGTTCCTCGCCGAATTTGTTGCGGAGACACCCTGGGTTCATCTGGATATTGCCGGCCCCTCCCACGCCGAGAAAGAACGAACCTACCTGGTGAAAGGGGCAACCGGTGTTGCGGTGAGAACCCTGGCCAATCTCATCCTGACCCATGAATAGGGAAGGGATGAGACAGCCGAAAAATTTCGAACTATTTGGAAAGGTTTCACAAAAGGGGGATTTTCCTAGGAAAGCCCCGGTTCTAAAAAGCGCTTCAGAAAGTTTAAAAAAATCAAAGAAGGAGGCTTCTAAAATGAAGGTAAAATGGCTTGGTCACTCTGCTTTTATAATCACCTCGGATGAAGGAATCAAGATCATTACTGACCCTTTCGAGCCCGGGACCTTTGGGGTTAATTATGGCAAAATAGAGGAGGCGGCCGATATCGTGGTGGTCAGCCACGAGCACCCCGACCACAACTATGTAAAGGGTGTTCCTGGCAACCCTCAGGTGATCCGTGGTGCCGGTGGACATCAAGTAAAAGGCATCGAGTTCACGGGGATAGCAAGCTATCACGATGATAGCGGCGGCAGCCAGCGAGGCCCAAATAACATATTCTGTTTCACCGTGAACGGGGTTAGGCTCTGCCATCTTGGAGACCTGGGTCATACGCTCAGCGACCAGCAGCTAGCTGACATCGGCGAGGTCGATGTCCTGCTCACCCCAATGGCCGGAAACTTTACCCTTGACCCTGCCGGAGCCCATCGAGTAGTCGACCAGGTTCAGCCCCGCGTGGTTATCCCCATGCACTATCAAACGGACAGGTGCCCCACTTTCCCCGTAAGCGATGTCGAGCCTTTCCTAGCCAGCAAGGCCAATGTGAAGCGGATGGACGCCTCCGAGGTGGAGTTTAAACGCGGTCAGCTCCCCGCGTCCACAGAGATCGTGGTGCTCAAGCACGCTCTATAACGAGATTCGCTATTGTCAAGGCGCGCTTTAAGCCCCCGCAGCGAGGGAAACATAAAGTACCATATCTAGTAGATGGAGGTGCGTTTCAGAGAATTGGCGACAGGACAATCCCGTTAACATCCACCATCCTGTTCAATAATATTCAAGAACGCGCAACAACTCTGGACGATTTTCTTTCAGAAGTTCAACGGTTATCCGGTACTATCGAACAGTTGAACAAAGAACTTATCGCGGCTAGGAGTTGGCGACCCAAAATTCCTAGTCTGCTTGTGGGAGGAGTAACAGGCGCAGTCATTTCAGTTGTACCCACTCTCCTCGGCCTAGTGTGAAATATTCAGAGCAACGCCCGTCTAACAACTCACTGCAACCGACCGCTAAGGGCAGCGGCAAGCTAGTCCGGGTTAGAATATGACACGCCTCCCGTTCCAATCTTTCAACTACTTCATGAACGTTGAGGCAGAGCCATAGACTCCGCCCACCTAGCTACATTTTGTCTGTTGTGTTGCAGTCCTGAATGTACTGGACGAGTACACGATCTTGACAGCTAGACGCCATGAGCGTATCATCACCAAGCTTGAGGTTATGAAGGGGGTAAAAAGGTATGAGGTTTAGCAGCAGTGTTGAGATCAATGCCCCTGTAAAGAAGGTATGGGCGCTAGTTGACAGGCTTGAAGAGTGGCCCCAATGGATGGGGTCCATTAAGAAGATTGAGAGGGTCTCTGAGGGACCTTTGACAGTAGGCTCACAACTTTCTGTGACGGCTAAGGTAAGCAGGCTCACAGTCAACTTGCTGATGACAATCACCGAATTTGTCCCGGAATGTTCCGTGGTGATGCAAGGAAGAGCACTGGGCACCAACTTGACACGCTTCTATTTCTTGGAACCTGTAAATGGCAAGACGAAGGTTACCATAGGCGGCGAGGTCTCAGGGCTTCTGGCATGGCTAGCACGCCGAGGCGGTCAAGCAGTATCAGATGAGATTGCGCAAGCGGCAAAAAAAAGGATCGAATCATTGGATAAATAACCAAACAAACTTCATGGTAACAGGTATGACTTAGTCGCTTGAATACAGCCAGCCTCGAGTTTAATTCATGACATGACTATGACGAATCACCCCGTTTGATCCTGTTCAAACCTACCATGCGAAGTGAAATGAAAAAGCCCGGCAGATCAATACCACTGAATTGCGTCGATAAATGCGAACTGGCTCTTGATGATATAAATGAGCTCGCGCTTATTCACGCAATTCTAAACCTCGAAGGGGAGATAGATCCTGTTAGATTGAATCAAGCAATTACGTCCGCGCAAGAAGCTCACCCCATTATGAGAACGATTCTATGAAGCAAAGGTTTCAGGCTTTACCGCGAAATACAAGATGATTTCGGAGAAGGAGTCCTGACTGTCCAAGACCTAGCCGAACTCCAAGATGCAGACTATGAGAGATATCTATCTGAATGGATGAACCAGCCTATGGATATAAGAAAGCGATTTCCATTTAGAGCCCTTCTAATAAAGAAAAACGAGGCTGAATCTTCGCTGGTTTTCACTTTTCATCACTCTGCAACAGACGGACTCCGCGGCGTTCTTTTTATAAGGAAGGTCATTGAAATTTACAACAACGAGGTTTCTGAGGTTTCTAGACCGTCAGAAGATGTCCGCATATCCCGTAAAGGGGATGAATTGCTGGAATTTGCCCGCAGCCAAAGGTCAAGGGTAGAGCACTACTATTATGAAAATGATCTCTAGTCTTTTCCATCGGTTTGTTATAGCCGCCCTTCCGGCCCCAACAAGGGTTTTCCATGATAAGTCAGGGCACTTAAAAGAACTTCACCTTTATAATAAGCTAATGGGCCCAAGGGAACGAGAACAGAGTGAGTCTAAAGCAAGATCAGCCGGTGTCGAACTGAACGATGTTTTTCTGGCTGCGTGTTACACAGTCGTTGAAAAATGGAATAGCATGCACGGAAAAGTCAGTAAAAAGATACGCATAATGGCACCGGTAAATATAAGTCCCAAGGGGTTCCGGTACGTTGTTTCCAATCAGGCATCCTGGATTTCCCCTGTAACCACTCCCCAAGATAGGGCTGATCCCGCAAAGCTATTGAGAAAGGAAAGGACAGACAACATATATGCAGCCAAGAATAGGATGGCCTTCTCCCTAGTTTATTTCTTCTACTTTTGCTCTCTCTTTCCTCTAGCAGTTATGAGAGGAATGTGTAGGTTCTTGATGATTACCCGAACCTACGTCGATACTATTCTCATTACTAATATGGGCGTGGTCTGGCCGAAAGTAGGCTCCGAAGAACCTGCTGTTACCAGTATAGGTAGCTCTAAAATTGTCAATGTTACCGGCTCAGCACCTGTGGTAACCCCGATGGGACTGAGCCTCTGCGCCGGCATCTACAATAAGCGTTTAAATATCTCTCTCACCTATAGATCTGCCCTTTTCTCGAAAGAAAAGGCTCAGATGTTTTTGGATCTATATACTGAAGAGATTAGAAACTACCCGGCCGCTCCGGAGGGATCATGACGGTATCGCTGGTGAAATTTGACGATTCCCTGGATTCGCTTCGTAAGGCCGTTGAACTATGTGATGGATTCAGGAAGCTAAATAGGAACGATAAGATCCTGATAAAACCCAATAACTGCTTCCGGCACAGATTAATGCCCCCATATGGAATGGTCACCACCTCAAAGATAATAGATGGAGTCATACAATTACTACTCGAACATGGCTGCAGAGACATTTCTATCGGCGAGGGTGCCATTATCGGTATACTCGATGAACTTGAGCCATATACGAAACGAGGTTTTAAAGGTACAGGCATTGACAGGGTGGCTGAAAAACACGGGGTTAAACTGATCGATTTCAACCAGGGTCCTTTCCAGAAGCTAGATTTGGGAGGGGTAAAGGCTCAAGTTTCCAAAGCAGCCTTAGAGACAGACTTTCTAATAAACATTCCGGTCCTAAAAACCCACTTTCAAACTAAAGTCTCTCTAGGTTTCAAGAACCTGAAGGGGTGTCTCAGCAAAGCTTCCAAACAGAAGTTTCATACTACCAATCGATTAGATAGTCTAATTTGTCTTTTGAACGAAGCTATCGAGAGCGATCTGGTCATAATTGACGGAATATACATGTTGGAAAAGGGTCCGGAAACTTACGCTGGTGTGGCCCACCGCAAGGATTTGATTATAGCCAGCCCGGATATATTCGAGTGTGACACTGTCGGGGCAACTATCCTGGGAATCGACCCTTCACAGGTTGATTATCTGAGAGAATTTGCCGAAAGGCATAATCGATCTTTCGATATCAGCACAATTCTAATCAAGGGAGAGGATATAGAATCTCTCAAGGAGCAGCTTGAGTGGCAATTTGAACTAGATAAAGTATTGTTGAGCCAGTCAAGAGTAACAGGACTTTCAAGTCCTCATCCAGGCAAGACACTTTGTAGTGCATGCGGTGCCACGCTCGCACTGGCAGTATCAATACTCGGCAAAGATAATCCTG
>DAOWEF010000060.1 GCA_030638665.1 Dehalococcoidia bacterium | reverse complement strand
TCCAGTGCCTTCTCCCGTCCAAATCTCAGGCTCTCGCCACCGGCAAGCACTATCGATGTCATCAATTTATTTTAGCACCATCACAGTGGAAAGGGAATTTTTAGCCCTTGCCAGGTGCGTATCTGACGGGCAAAGTATCGTAGCGAAGGCGGTATTATATGTCAGATGAGTTCGGAAATCAACAGGCGCGGGCTTACTGCCGGAGAGTGGCGCCCAGCTTTCGTGATAAACGGCTCACTATCTCCTGCTGGGCCCGGTTCACCTCTTCATCAGTGAGGGTGCGGCTGGGCGACTGATAAAGGATTCTGAAGGCAAGGGATTTCTTTCCCGCGGGCACCTGCTTGCCGGTATAGAAATCGAAGAGGGTGACCCTGGCTACCAAAGGAGAGCCCTCGATAATATCCTGCACCCGCTTTGAAGGCATCCCTTTGTTCACCACGACGGCGATGTCCCGCAGGGTGATGGGGAATTTTGGTATTGGGCGATATTTTAGAGGGGCCATTGTCGCCGGAAGCAGCCTTTCCAGATCGATTTCGAAGAGGTAAACGGGGCGGGAGGAAATGTCGCAGCGCTCGGCCACCCTAGGATGAAGCTCCCCTAAAGTCCCCACACTTTCGCTTCCAACCACGATCGTAGCCCTGCTGCCGGGACTGAAGGTTTTATCCTCCGCGGGCTCAAACCTTGGCGCAACTCCCAGCCGCTCCATGAGGGTCTCCACAACCCCCTTGGCATCGAAGAAGTCTAGCCTCTCGCTCTCGCCATGCCAGGAGTGGTCGAGGCGGGTGCCGCATAAGACCCCGCTCAGCATGTGGCGCTCCTCAGGGAGGTCCCCCTCCCGGGGAAGGTAGACTTTGCCCACCTCGAACAGCCTGATGCTGTTATCTTCGTGCTTCTCATTGGAGGAGAGGGTTTGTAGAAGCCCGGGTCGCAGGGTGGTGCGCAGATACTCCTGCTCCGTAGTTATAGGGTTGGCGACCTTTAGCGGGGCAGGGTGGGGGGTTACTTTACGCAGCATTGACAGGCTGGTCAGTGAATAGGTGATTACCTCCTGCATGCCGCAGCCAACGAGTATATTGCTCACCTTTTCTATGAGCGCGCGCATCGGGTCGGGCTTATACCGGGGCAGCGCGCCGCTGGGCAGGGTAATGGGGAGGTCATCGTAGCCGATGATGCGCGCAATCTCTTCCACCAGGTCTTCAGCCAGGCGAACATCGGTGCGCCAATAGGGGATGGCGACCGAAAGCGCCGTAGAGCTCACACGCTCGCACTGAAACCCTAGAGAGCCAAGCACCTTTACTACTTTTTCGCGAGCAATCTTGATACCCAGGATACGCGCCACCTGCTTCATGGTCAGTGAGATAGGTTTCACTTCCCGTTTGCCGGGATAAACATCGATGATGCCACTGGCTATCTTGCCACCTGAGAGCTCGGCCATGAGCTGGGTGGCGCGCCTCAGCGCTGGCAGGGGAAGCTCAGCGTTCAAGCCCTTCTCGAAGCGGAGTGATGCCTCGCTTCTCAGCTTGAATTTTATTGCGGTGCGCCGGATGCTGGCCGGATTAAAGTTCGCCGACTCGATCAGGATTGCGGTCGTAGCTTCTGTGACCTCGCTACCGGCACCCCCCATAATCCCGGCGATCGCCACCGGTCTCCTGCCATCGGCGATTACCAGCATATCGCTGGAGAGGTCTCGCACCATGCCATCGAGGGTGATAATAGATTCATTTCGGGCACGGCGCACGATTATCTTTTTCTCGCTGATATTCTCGAAATCGAAGGCATGGAGGGGCTGCCCATACTCCAGCATGACATAGTTAGTGACATCGACGATATTATTAATCGGGCGCATACCGCAGGCGAGCAGGCGCTGCTCCAGCCAGGGAGGGGAAGGGCCTACCTTGGCATCGGTGATCAGGGTGGCGCAGTAGCGGGGGCAAAGGTCAGGGTCGCGGATCTCAACCGAGGCTTTTCCTACTATAGATTCTCCTGCCTCAGTATATCTCGTATCAGGGATATTTATAGCTTTCCCGGTTAGCGCGGCCACCTCGCGGGCGATGCCGATGATGGACAGGAGGTCAGGGCGATTTGGCGTTATATCCAGGTCGAGGGTGGTATCGCCCAGGTATTCATTGAGAGGGGTGCCTGAGGGGGCATCAGGGGGCAGAACCATGATCCCCTCGTGGCGGTCGGAGATGCCCAGCTCCCTCTCGGAGCAGATCATCCCCGCGGATGCGACGCCGCGGATCTTCGCTTTTTTAAGACTAACGAGTTCGCCGCTCTCGGGGTCGATGAGCTGAGCGCCGATGTGGGCGAAGGGGACCTTCTGCCCGATAGCAACGTTTGGCGCGCCGCACACTGAGGTAAGACGTTCCCCACCCAGGTCGACGGTGGCGAGCGTTAAGCGGTCTGCGTTGGGATGGGGCGCGATGGCGACCACCTCGCCGACTACGATGTTCTCCCAGCCGCCGGTAGCCTCTAAACCTGACACCTCGGTCCCGGACATAGTCAATTTTTGGCTCAGCTCCTCAGGGGGCAGAACGATTTCAACATATTCTCGAAGCCAATTAAGGGGTGCTTTCATACGACTCGTTCCACGTTAGCGTTGGGACCATGATCGGTAGGCTTAACAATCGCATTCTTCACCTACTCGATGTAGACATATTGCTTAATATCGAGATGTCCAATTACATAGTCCGAAAAGTTCAGAATTGCCTCAAGAATCGCAGGTCGTTGGAATAAAAAAGGCGAATATCGTCAATGCCATACAGGAGCATGGGGATTCGCTCCAGTCCCAGGCCAAAGGCAAAACCGGTATAGACCTCCGGGTCATAGTCAACGCGTCTCAAGACATCGGGGTGCACCATGCCGGCACCCAGGATCTCAATCCAGCCGGTGCCCGAGCAGAGCCGACACCCTGAGCCGCCGCATACCATACAGTCGATGGCCATCTCTACCCCGGGCTCGACAAAGGGGAAGTAATCGCAGCGAAATCGCACCCGGCGTTCCTCGCCGAATAGGCGCTTGGCAAACTCATAAAGGGTCCCTTTGAGATCGGAGAAGGTGGTGTGCTCATCGACGGCGAGCCCCTCGATCTGATAGAACATGGATTCGTGGGTGGCATCTGTTGCCTCATAGCGGTAGACCTTTCCCGGCACCACCACCCTCACCGGGGGCCGCGTCCGCTCCATAACCCTGATCTGCATCGGGGAGGTGTGGGTGCGTAGCAGCATGGGGCGCTGGCCACTCTCGGTCTCGATCCAGAAGGTGGCGAACATATCGTGGGCGGGGTGATCGGGGGGGATATTTAACGCCTCGAAGTTATAGTAGTCCCACTCCACCTCTGGCCCTTCCACCACCTGGAAGCCGAGGGCGACGAAGATGTCGCAGATCTTACAAAGCATCTGGGTGGTGGGATGGAGGCGGCCCAGGGGGATGGGGCATCCGGGGAGGGTGACATCGGGAATTCCAAACGACTCATCGGAGGGGATTCCCGTGGTCGATACGGTTTTCCTACCGACTGTCGCAGCCTCCATTTCTTGATAACCCCGCTCTTTAAGCGATTCCTTATTCTCTCGGTGGGAAGTTTCGAAAAAGGCTTTGAGTTCGTTGGCGGAGGCGCTCACCGCTTTCCTTTCCTCTAGGGGAAGTGATGCCAGCCCCCTCAGAATCTGGGTAAGCTCACTCTTTTTACCCAGGTAGCGCACCCGCCAAGCCTCGAGTTCCCTGAGGTCGGAAAGGCGGCTCAGCTCATCGATCGCCTTAGCCTTGATTTCTGCTAATTTCTCGAGCATCGCCTGCTATTATAGGCTAGGGGTTACAGGGGGTCAAGGAGAGGAACTCGTCCAGTACATT
>DAOWEF010000028.1 GCA_030638665.1 Dehalococcoidia bacterium | reverse complement strand
CCCCTTGGTCCTGCGCGATAGCGCTTCATGCTCCGCCCCCCATCGATATAAATCTTCACAATCCTCAGATCCGATGGCGTCATCTCGAAGTTGTTCTCGGCATTGGCAGCGGCTGACTTTACCACCCTGGCTACAGTACGGGCTGATGGCGAGGGCAGGAATTTAAGAATAGTTAACGCCTCCTCCACCTTCTTACCCCGCACCAAACCCACAATAGGTCGCAATTTACGAGGCGATGTCCTTACATATCTTGCGTTAGCCCGTACCTCCATAATGCCTACTTCTTTGTCCGCTTCTTAAACGTGGCCACCCTCTCCGACTTAGCGGAATGCCCCCTGAAGGATCTAGTGAAGGCAAACTCGCCCAGCTTGTGCCCCACCATATTCTCGGTAATAAAGATGGGCACATGCCGCCTGCCATCGTGCACCCCGATGGTGTGTCCGATCATCTCGGGAAGAATGGTCGAGGCACGCGACCATGTCTTGAGCACTGCCTTCTCTCCCGACTGATTGAGTGCCTCCACCTTCTTCACCAGTTTCGAGTCGACAAAGGGCCCCTTCTTAGAGGATCTGGACATTTTTTCGACCTCTCACCTGCGCTCCAAGCTACTAAAGATCGATAATAGCTCGGTTAATTGCACTACTGACATCTTAGCTTTACTTCCTCTTACTTCCTCCGCTTCACGATCATGCTGTCGGTGAGCTTGTTTCTGCGGGTGGTATAGCCCAGCGCCGGCTTCCCCCAGGGGGTCTTGGGACCAGGCAAACCTATGGGGGATCTCCCCTCTCCCCCGCCATGGGGGTGATCCCTGGGGCTCATCACCGAGCCGCGCACTGTAGAGCGGATCCCCAGGTGCCTTTTCCGACCTGCCTTACCAAGCTTAATATGCTGATGGTCAACATTGCCCACTTGCCCAATAGTGGCAAAGCACTCGATATGAATTCGCCTTACCTCTCCGGAGGGCATCCTCACTAGGGCATAGCTACCTTCTTTAGCCATAAGCTGTGCCCCCCCACCGGCGCTCCTCACAAGCTGCCCCCCTTTGCCACGGTGAAGCTCAATATTGTGTATCGCTGTGCCTGTAGGGATCAATTTTAAGGGCAGGGCATTGCCTATCTTCATCTCGGCATCGCTGCCTGCCGTAATGGTATCCCCCACCTCCAGGCCAAGGGGTGCCAGTATGTATCGCTTCTCCCCATCATCGTAGTGGATGAGGGCAAGGCGCGCTGAGCGATTCGGATCGTATTCGATAGCGGCCACCTCGCCAGGGATGCCCAGCTTATCGCGCTTGAAGTCGATAACGCGATACATCCGCTTGGCGCCACCACCCCGATGGCGTACTGTGATCCGCCCCTGGTTGCTTCTCCCCGCCTTCTTCTTAAGGGGCCTGAGGAGTGATTTCTCCGGCTTCGTCTTAGTGATTTCCTCAAAGGAGGCGCTGGTCATCCCCCTGCGCCCTGGCGATGTCGGTTTATATACCTTAAGAGGCACTTCTTCGACCTTTACTCAGCTCATTTTTTAACTCAACTGTCCACATCATCTCCATCACTCAACCCAAGAAATTAGGATGAATAACTCCTCATAATCCCTCAAAGAATTCGATCTTTTGCCCCGGCTTGAGGGTGACCACCGCCTTCTTCCAGGGGGAGGTCTGACCCCGTCTTCTGCCAGGGCCACGCCACTTAGGGGGCATGGTTATCACATTCACCCGCGCCACCTCAACCTGAAACGCCAATTCCACAGCCTGCTTGATCTGCTGCTTATTGGCACCCAGCGCCACCTCGAAGGTGTACTTGTCCCGCTCCTGAAGGCCTGTGCTCTTCTCCGAGATTATGGGGCGGCGTAATATTTCCAGTATCTGCATTTTTCGTCTTTTCGCCCTTTTCGCTCGGCTCTAAATAGAACCTCGGTAATTCAATTGATTTCCCGCTAACTATCTATCTATCCTCTTCTTATACTTAGGTCTTTACCAGCTTCCTCGGCTGCGGCGTCCCCATCTCTTCCACACGCCGCACCGCTGCCACGGTGAGCATCAATATCCGGTGAGATAGGAGATCGCCGACATTTAGCAAGTTGGCAGGCAATGTCTTCGTCCTTTCCAAGTTACGCGCCGATTTATACGCATTGGGATCAGGCTCGGCGGTGATAATTAGGGCCGATGATCCCACCCCCAATGCCGCCAGGATGCGAGCCATCTCCTTTGTCTTGGGCTCGTTTAACGCGAGCTCATCCACCACGATCATTTCACCCTGGGCCACCTTTGCCGAGAGAACGCACCTCAGTGCCAGGCTGCGCATCTTCCTGGGCATCGCCTGACGATAGCTCCTGGGGTGAGGACCGAAGGCCACTCCGCCACCCCGCAACAGCGGTGAGCTTGAACTCCCCCGCCTTGCTCGTCCCGTTCCCTTCTGACGGAAGGGTTTATGCCCCCCACCGGAAACCTGTGCCCGCGTCTTGGTGCTCGCCGTGCCCTGACGGGCATTAGCCAACTGCCTCACCAAGGCCTGATGCACCACCGCCTGGTTCGAGGGCACCCCAAAAATCTCATCCTTCAGTGCGATGTGGTCGACAACCTCTCCTTGTATATTATGAACAGGAACCTGCACCACTTCAATTCTCCTCTGGGGGAACATCGGATAGCCTGCCATCCATCAAATAAAACACCCTTTCCGCGTTTTCGGCGATGCGGCTATCGTGGGTCACAACGATAAAGGTTTTTCCACGCTCCTTGTTTAGCCGCTGCATCAGCCCGATGATCTCAGCACCAGTCTTAGTATCCAGATTGCCAGTGGGCTCATCTGCAAGTATAACGCCAGGATTTAGGATCAGAGCGCGGGCGATGGCCACCCGCTGCTGCTCGCCACCGGAGAGCTCCCCCGGCTTGTGATGCATGCGGTCCTTAAGTCCAACCAGCTCCAACAGCCCCTCTGCCCTTTTTTTATACCTCTTGTTCTTCCTCATCGGCAACACGGGCATGAGCACGTTTTGCAGGGCGTTCAGAGTCGGCACCAGGTAATAGGTCTGGAAAATGAAGCCCAGTTTCTCGCGGCGGATTTTGTAAAGCCTCCGCTCCGGGACACTGCTTGTTTCCACACCGTCAATAAACACCTGTCCCCTGGTAGGGCGATCCAGTGCACCAAGCATGTTGAGGAGGGTGGTCTTGCCGCTTCCCGATGGTCCCAGCACAGCAATTAACTCCCCTTTCCGCACCCTGATGTTCGCCCCTTTGAGCGCCGCCACCCTGGTGGCCCCCCTACCATAGATTTTAGTTAGCTTTTGGGTAACTATAATGCTTTCCCGTTGATCCTCAGGCCCAGTTTTGTGCTCACTCATGTCACTCACCTATAAAGCCCTCAGGCTTTCTATAGGACTTACCCGCGCCGCCCGCAGTGCGGGGTAGATTCCCCCCACCACCCCTACAATTATCCCGAATACACCTATCATAGCCACCAACTCCCACGTAACAATAGCGATATCTATGTTAATGTAGGCATCGATGCCCTGCCCCCCCCCATATCCGATGGCGAGCCCGACTGCAGCGCCCAGAAGGCCAATGGTGATCGATTGAACCACCACCGAGCTGATGATGTTCCTATTGGACCAGCCGGATGCCTTGAGGATGCCGAACTCCTTCGTCCTCTCGATCACCGAGATAAGCATAACGATGAATATGGAGACCCCGCCAGCTATCGCCGCAACCAGAGAGATGATCCACAAGAAGCTCCGGAAGGTGCCCATGGTCTCAGTGATATTCTCCAAAATCTCTGTGGCGATAATAGTTTGGACTGGAACCGCTTCATCTTCAAACAGCGCCACGATAGCATCTGACACCGCCTCCACATTATCTGTGCTATCGGCTTCGACATTGATGAAATTTATCTCATCGCCGGATATGCCAACGAGGCCCCGTGCAGTGACCATATCAGTATAGATAAACGTATCGTAAATATTACTGTCTGTATTGAAAATACCCACTACCCTAAGCTCGACAGGTTCAGCCCCTGACACGGGCATGACAATGGTGCCACCAATATCAGCGTATTCCCCTCCCTGTGCACGGCCAAAGGTAGAGAGAATTTTACCCAGGATGATCTCGTTCTCACCCGGCGTTATGGTTCTACCTTCAATTATGTTGACGGTAGGCCCATCCATCTCCGCATCCTCCGCTAAATCTACCCCTCTCAGGGTGACACCCATCGGGTCACCAAAGTTGGCAAACTCCCTGCGAATGAAAACTAAAACAAGTGGACTCACTTCCTTCACATGGTCTAAATCATTGATATCCTCCACATAGGTAATTGAAAAGGGTGTGCCCCCACCCGCCATAAACCCCAAAGGGGCATCTGCAGGGTAAACCGCTATGCTTCCCGCTAAATCGTTCATCATATCTTGCATCATAATGTCCATGCCATCGGTGATGCTGATCAACACCGTCATCAGGGCAATACCAAGGGCAGTCCCCAGGATGGCGAAAATGGCGATCCCCTTTCTTCTGAAGGCGTTAGAAACAGCGAATCTAAACAAGTTTTTCTCCTTGGCCAGTAGATTTCTTGATGGTGACCAGCCCGTTTCTGGCGCCGGGCACCGCCCCGCGAACCAGGAGCAGGTTTCGCTCCGCATCCGCCTCAATCACCCTGAGATGACGCACTGTCACCCGCTCATTCCCCATATGACCCGCCATCTTCTTCCCCTTTAACACCCTACCCGGGGTAGTGGTTGCCCCTATGGAGCCCGGGGCGCGATGGCGGTCGGATTGACCATGTGTCTTGGGGCCTCCAGCGAAGTGATGGCGCTTCACCACCCCGGCAAAGCCCTTCCCCTTGGAGGTACCGGTGACATCGACGAGATCGCCAGTCTTGAAGATGCTCACATCCACTACCTGCCCTACCTGGATGGAGGCAACATCCGCTGCTGCAAACTCCCTGAGGTGCTTAAACATACCCAACTTCTTGAGATGCCCCTTCTCCGGGGAATTGAGTCGCTTCGCCTCGCCAAAGCCAAGCTGGATGGCATCGTAGCCCTCCTTTTCCGCCCGTTTAACCTGGGTCACCAAGCAAGGCCCGGCGGCGATGGCGGTAACCTGAGACACCGTTCTATCCTCCCCAAAAACCTGGGTCATCCCGATCTTTCGCCCTATGATTCCTTCGATCATTCTCTTAAACTAGGCCATTGTGCCGTTAGCTAACCTACATAGATATCTATCGCATTGCCAAATCGTTCCGCTAAAGCTTGATCTCTATATCCACCCCTGCCGGCAAATCCAGACGCGTCAGGATATCGATGGTCCTGGAAGAGGGCTCTATGATATCGATCAGTCGCTTGTGAGTGCGAATCTCAAACTGCTCCCTGGAGTCCTTGTCCACATGGGGGGAGCGGATAACACAGAACTTCTTAATGCGTGTGGGCAGCGGGACTGGCCCCACCACCTTAGCCCCGGTCTGCTCCGCGGCCTCCACGATCTGCCCTGCCGATTGATCTAGTATCCGATGATCGAAAGCCCTGAGTTTAATACGAATCTTCTGCTTGGGCATCAGGCCACTCCTCCCGCTTTTACAACGAGTTGCTCTGCCAAATCTTGGGGCAACTCCTCATAGCGATGAAACTCCATAGCGAAGGTCGCCCTCCCCTGGCTCATCGACCTGAGGTCGGTAGCATAGCCAAAGGTCTCGGCAAGAGGAATAAAGCAGCGAATTATCTTTGTGGTAACACGACTGTCGATTCTCGCGACCTGACCCCGTCTTGAGTTAAGGTCTCCAAGGATGTCACCCATGAATCCTTCAGGGGTAACAACCTCCAATTTCATGACGGGCTCAAGAAGGATAGGCTTGGCCCTCTTCACCCCATCCTTCAGCGCCATGGCGCCGGCGATCTTGAAGGCTAGCTCAGAGGAATCAACCTCATGAAAGCTTCCGTCATAAAGGGTGGCCTTAATATCCACCAGAGGGTAGCCCGCTAAAACACCACCCTCCATAGCCTCTCTGACCCCGCTCTCCACAGGGGTGATGTATTGCTTGGGGATAATACCGCCTTTAATACCGTTCACAAACTCAAAGCCGCTCTCCCGCTTATTGGGCTGAAGCTCAATCCAGACATGCCCATATTGCCCCCTGCCCCCAGTCTGTTTGATGAACCTCCCCTCAACCTTTACTGGCACGGTGATGGTCTCTCTATAGGCAACCCTGGGCCTGCCCACATTTGCTCCCACCTTGAACTCACGGAGCAGCCGGTCCACGATCACCTCGAGGTGGAGCTCACCCATCCCTGAAATGATCGTTTGCCCCGTTTCCTCATCGTAACGAGTTATGAAGGTGGGATCCTCCTGACCCAGTTTGGTCAGTGCATCATCCAGTCGGTCCTGCTCGGCCCGTGACTTGGGCTCGATGGTTACCGAGATCACCGGCTGGGGAAAGCGAATCGTCTCCAGCACGATGGGCGTACTGGTGTGACACAGCGTATCGCCGGTGAAGGTGTCCTTCAAGCCCAGGGCGGCAGCGATGTCGCCCGCCTCAACCCGCTTGACCTCCTCACGACGGTTGGCATGCATCTGAAGCAGTCGCCCGATCCTTTCCCGACGCTCGCTTCTGGAGTTATAGACCTGAGCCCCAGCCTCCACCTTCCCGGAATAAACCCTGAAATAGACCAGCCTGCCGATAAAGGGGTCGGAGACTATCTTAAACGACAGGGCTGAGAAGGGAGCGCCATCGGTGGGGGAGCGCTGAAGCTCTTTGCCATTTCTGGGATCGATGCCCACCACCGGTGGCACATCAATAGGTGAGGGAAGGTAGGAAACAATGGCATCCAGCATGGGCTGTATGCCCTTATTCCGCAGGGCGCTGCCACAAATAACGGGCACCACTCGATTTGCTATGGTAGCCCGTCTGAGAGACTCTTTAATAGCTGATGCATTGATGGTGCCCCCTTCTAAGTAGAGAGTCATCAACTGATCATCGCTTTCGGCAAGCCTCTCGATCATCGCCTCCCGATACCTACTTGAGACCTCCTCATAATCATGAGGGATGGCTTCTGCCACGGGGCTTTCATTGGGGTCATCAGAGAAGACCCATGCCCTTTCCGTAACTATATCGATAACGCCCTCAAAGGAGTCCTCGGCTCCCAGGGGTAACTGTATGGCCAGGGCACTTGTGCCCAGCCGCTCCCTGATCATATCCACGGTACGGTAGAAATCGGCACCTATTCGATCCATCTTGTTCACGAAGCAAATCCGGGGAACGCCATAGCCATCCGCCTGCCTCCAGACCGTCTCCGACTGGGGCTCAACACCAGCCACCGCATCGAAAACCACGATACCCCCATCGAGGACCCGAAGGCTTCGCTCCACCTCAGCGGTGAAGTCTACATGCCCTGGGGTATCGATAATGTTGATGCGATGGTCCAGCCATTGGCACGTAGTAGCGGCAGCGGTAATGGTGATCCCCCGCTCCCTTTCCTGCGTCATCCAGTCCATCACCGTGGTACCATCATCCACATCGCCTATCTTATAAGTACGGCCAGTATAGTAAAGGATCCTCTCGGTAAGCGTTGTTTTACCCGCATCTATATGGGCTATAATTCCGATATTCCTTATCCGCTCTAAAGGTAATGACCTGGACATCTTCCTCACCACCGATAGTGAACAAAGGCCCGATTCGCTTCCGCCATCCTATGGGTATCATCACGCTTCTTAACGGTGGCTCCTTGCCGCTGGGCGGCATCCAAGACCTCCGCCGCCAGCTTCTCCGCCATTGACTTGCCCCCACGTGCCCGCGCCGCTCTGATGAGCCAGCGAATAGCCAGGGCGAGGCCACGCCCCGTCCTCACCTCTATAGGCACCTGATAGGTGGCACCACCAACACGACGCGGCTTAACCTCAAGAAGCGGCGTGGCGTTTTTGATCGCCTGCTCCAGAGTAGCCACAGGGTCCCCTTTCACCTGCTCCGCAACAATATTGAGAGCCTCGTAAACAATCCGCTCTGCTGTGCTCTTCTTTCCCCGGGTCATCACCCTATTAATCAGCCTGGCCACGGTTACATTCCGGTACCGCGAGTCAGGAGGTATCTCCCTTTTTGTGGCCCTCGCTCTTCTAGGCATTTTATTCTCAACCTGAGCGCTTGGATCGTTTCGTCCCGTACTTGCTTCGGCCCTGCTGCCGATCTTCCACGCCCCCAGCATCCAGAGCACCCCGAATAATGTGATACCTCACCCCGGGCAGATCCTTCACCCGACCCCCCCGAAGCAGGACCACAGAGTGTTCCTGAAGGGTATGTCCCTCCCCAGGGATATAGGCAGTCACCTCCATCCCATTGGTGAGCCTGACGCGCGCCACCTTGCGCAGCGCGGAGTTAGGCTTCT
Organism: Dehalococcoidia bacterium; assembly: GCA_030638665.1. Lineage (GTDB taxonomy): Bacteria > Chloroflexota > Dehalococcoidia > E44-bin15 > E44-bin15 > E29-bin15. Next base: position 2,691 of record DAOWEF010000028.1, on the reverse strand, counting down.
TTGGAGTCACCGTCTTAACCTGGGTGCAGACACCTCGCCTCTGGGGAGCGCCATCTACCTGCATCATCCTCCCCTTCAGCGCATTGTAAGTATAATGCAGCGCCGGCGTCTTGGTCTTCTTTGCAGCCTTTGCGCGCCCCTTTCGCACCAGTTGGTTAACAGTAGGCACATATACCTCCAAACCATAATTAAAGGCCGTAAGCCCCAAGGCTGAGCGGCCTTACTAGCCCGGTTTTGCCAGCCTGCCGACATCTCTCAGACTAGTCCACTGAGCACTAACTTATTAATTTACCATTATTTAAGGAATGTGTCAAGCATATTTTATATTTCACCAACGATTATCCCAGGATTGACTATTATCCCAGGGGAGGCTTATGCTAAACATAATGAAGCGGCGGCTCGATCTTCTGCTGGTAGAACGGGGGCTGGCGGAGAGCATGGAGAAGGCACATGCCCTGATCCTGGCAGGCGAGGTCCTTGTCAATGAAAGGGTGGTAGCTAAACCAGCCACTCAGATGAGGGCAGATGTCACCATCCGCCTGCGCCAAAAGCCCCCCTTCGTGAGCAGAGGGGGCATAAAGTTAGCCCACGCCCTGGATCAGTTCCACATCGATGTCGGTTCACTAGTGGCCCTCGATGTCGGCACCGCAACGGGGGGATTTACCGATTGTCTGCTGAAACGGGGGGCGAGCAGAGTTTATGCTGTCGATGTCAGCTATGGACAACTGGACTACCGATTGAGGGTGGATCCCCGGGTGGTGGTCATGGAACGAGTGAACGCTCGCTACCCCTTCTCATTGCCCGAAACGGTTGACCTGGTCACTATAGACCTATCCTTCATCTCCCTGGAAAAGGTGGTGCCCAATGTGGCCAAATTGGTGAAGCCTGGGGGTAAGTTGATCTGCCTGGTGAAACCTCAGTTTGAGGCAGCGCGAGCCCAGGTGGGCAAGGGAGGGCTGGTTAAGGACCCCTTGCTTCACGCCCGCGTCCTGGGACGGTTTATCTCCTGGGCCATCAAATGGGGTGCCGAGGAACAGGGAGAGTGCGATAAAGGGTTCCGGCTCAGCGGTCTCACCCCCTCACCTATCCTGGGAGCCTCGGGAAATCGGGAGTTCTTCGTGCTATTAAAGGTGTAGCGATGGAGCGTAGGGATATCTCATTCAAATCGGAAGGTATTAAACTTAAGGGTCAGGTCTATATTCCAGGTTCGCAAGATTGGCAACCCGCTCCTGCTCTCTGCCTGTGCCACGGCATACCCCGAGGAGGCCCCCCGGACCCCAGCGATCCGGGTTATCCTGCACTTGCCGAGAGGTTCTGCCAGGCCGGGTTTTTAACTGCTATCTTTAATTTCCGAGGGGCAGGCGATAGTGAGGGCAACTTCGATATTGCTGGCTGGACCAGGGACTTGGTGGCTGCGCTGGACTATCTTTACAATATGAGCGAGGTGGACAGGGGTAAAATCTCCCTGATGGGCTTTAGCGCCGGCGCCGCTGTCTCCGTCTATGTTGCTTCCCATGACTCCAGGGTCTCCTCCCTCATCGCCTGTGCCTGTCCCATCCACTTTGACTTCGCCACCGACCACGAGAGCGCAGAATCCGCCATCGCGCAATTTCGCGGCATAGGCATGATCAAGGACAAAGGTTTCCCGCCATCGGTGGCTCACTGGATGGATGGTATCAATGGAGTGCAGCCCATCGAGCAGATCGAAAAAGTTTCCCCAAGGCCGCTCCTGATTATCCACGGGACCCAGGATGATGTAGTGGATCTGACAAGCGCCTGGGCACTATATAAGCGGGCAGGGGAGCCCAAGGAGATCATGATCATAGAAGGGGCCGGGCATCGTCTTCGCGTTGAGCAGCAGGCGATGGACGGCGCGCTGAACTGGCTTACCACCCGAGCACTTCGTGTATTTGAGGATTGACCCCGCCTCAGGTGAAGGAATATAATAAATATTGAGGGGGCAACAAAAAGACGCATGCAAGAATGCTGTGCCCTTTTTGGGGTCTACGCCCCGGGCGAGGATGTGGCCAGGCTCACCTTCTTTGGTCTCTATTCCCTCCAACACCGTGGCCAGGAGAGTTCCGGCATCGCCACCGCCGATGGGGAGCGTATTCACACTTACACCAAGATGGGCCTGGTCGCCCAGGCCTTCGATGAAACTGTATTGAGTCAGCTCGGTGGCGAGATCGCCATCGGACATAACCGATATTCCACCACCGGCTCCAGTCGCGCCGGTAACGCCCAGCCTATCGTAGTCGAGGGCCCAGCAGGCAAACTCGCCCTGGGACATAATGGTAATATCGTCAATGCCAGAGAGTTGCGCCAGCAGCTTGAGGAGCAGGGCTATAACTTCACTACCACCACAGACTCAGAGATCATCGCCTACCTTATCCTCTCCTCCACCAGAAAGACTTGGAACGAGCGGATCCGCCATGCGATGAGGAGACTGGTGGGCGCTTATTCTCTAGTGCTCCTGACCGAGGACAGCCTTTACGGGGTTCGCGATCCGCTAGGAGTTCGCCCCCTCTGCCTGGGCAGGCTCGATGGTGGCTGGGTGCTCGCTTCGGAGAGTTGCGCCCTGGACCACATCGGGGCTCAATTCCTGCGCGATGTCGAGCCTGGCGAGATATTGGTTATTAACAGCAAAGGTATGAGAAGCTACAAGGACAGGCGCAACACCACAAAGCGGGG
>DAOWEF010000005.1 GCA_030638665.1 Dehalococcoidia bacterium | reverse complement strand
CTCCACCTTGAGGCCCATCTCCTCTATGGCGAGTATGGTCTCACGGCGCAGGTCGGTAGCCACGTCCACCGGGGTCAAGTCGACGTAACCCCCATGATCCAGTAGCTTGGTGCTCTCGGAATCCTGGAAACAGAAATACTCCATCTCCGGCCCCACATAGACGGTGTAACCAAGGTTAGCGGCCCTCTTAAGGTTCCTCTTCAGGACATACCTGGGATCGCCTTCGAAGGGCTTGCCACCGGGCATCAGGATGTCGCAGAACATCCTAGCTACCGTATGCTCCGTATGTCTCCAGGGGAGCATGCAAAAGGTGAGAGGATCGGGCATGGCCACCATGTCGCTTTCATCGATCCGGGCAAAACCTTCGATTGAGGAGCCATCGAAGCCTACCCCTTCCTTCAGCGCCCTTTCCAGTTCCTCCACCGTGATGGCCACGCTTTTTAAAAAGCCCAGGATGTCGGTGAACCAGAGCCTGATGAATTTCACACCCTGCTCCTTTGCCATCTTGAGAACCTGCTCTTTGGCCGCTTCAGCCTTGGTTGCCATGTCAAATCCTCCTTCCCCACCCATAGCTTATATCCCTGTTCAGTGCCTTGTCAATATTACCCTTAACACCCGAGCCCTGCCGCTGAGGTCGTGAGCCAATGCTATCCTCGCAGCGGGGAAGAGACCCCTTGCCCACGAGGTTAGTGCCTCTCCCTGCGCGGGCCCGATCTCGATGAGAACGATGCCCCCGGGGTGGAGTTTTTGGGGCGCATCAACCAGAAGCTGGCGCATCTTATCCAGCCCGTCGCGACCCCCAGCGAGGGCCACAACAGGCTCATACATCCTTATCTCAGCGCTCAGCTCCCCTATTTCTTCATCCCTGATATAGGGGAGGTTGGCGATGATGATATCCACCGGCTCAGGAAGGGGGGTCAGCAGGTCGCCCTCCAGGAGCTGGACCCGATCTTGGACCCCGTGTTTCTCACAATTAACCCTCGCTATCCCCAAGGCGCGCGGTGAGACATCGGTGGCATAGACTGTCGCCCTCGGCAGACGCAGTGCCAGGGAGATGGCGATGGCCCCGCTGCCGGTGCCGATCTCGGCGATTTTTTCGTACTTTTCCACTGTCGGCGATTTATGCTCGGTTGGCAGTTCTTTCCCGGACGTTTCAACCTTTTCATCCCTCTGGGAGCGATGGGTTTTATCGGGGAAATGGCTTTCCACATAATCGAGGGCCTCCTCCACCAGGAGCTCACTCTCCGCTCTGGGGATGAGCACCCCCGGGGCCACGTAGAAATCCTGTCCGTAAAACTCGCGGTGACCGATAATGTAGGCCAGAGGCTCATGAGAGAGGCGACGATCTATCAGCCGATCGAGAGCCTGCTCCTCATGGGGCAAGAATTCATCCTCAAGTCGGACATAGAGATGAACGCGGTCGATGCCTAAAAGGTGCATCAGCAGTAACTCTGCCTCCAGAGGGGCATCCTCGAAGGCGTGAGCGGCGAGGGTTCGTGAAGCTCGATGGCGGGCCTGCTTTATAGTCACGTTTCCTCCAGCCGCTGTCCCTGATCACGCGAAGCGAGGGCGCCGATCAGGGTGTCCAGTTCCCCGCTAAGGATACTTTCCAGGTTATGGAGGGTGAGTCCGATGCGGTGATCGGATACTCTGCCCTGGGGGAAGTTATAGGTACGGATCTTCTCAGAGCGCTCCCCGCTGCCCACCTGGGAGCGGCGCTCCCTGGCGATCTCCTCAAAATGTCTTCTTTGCTCCCGGTCCAGGAGCCGAGCCCGGAGCACCGCCATCGCCCTATTCTTGTTTCGCAACTGGGAGCGCTCATCCTGACAGCTGGCCGTAATCCCCGTGGGCAGGTGTGTGATGCGCACCGCGGTGGCTACCTTGTTCACACTCTGCCCCCCGTGACCCCCGCTGCGGAAGATGTCCACCCTGAGGTCATCGGGATTGATCTCAACCTCCACCTCCTCGGCCTCGGGGAGGACGGCGACGGTAGCGGTTGAGGTGTGAATGCGACCGCCGGCCTCGGTGACGGGCACCCGCTGCACCCGGTGTACCCCTCGCTCATACTTGAGCCTGCCATAGGCGCCCTTCCCCTTGACCTCGAAGATGATCTCCTTGAAGCCCCCGATGCCGCTCTGGTTACTGTCTACCACATCCACCTGCCACCCTCTAGCTTCAGCGTAGCGGGTGTACATCCGAAACAGGTCGGCCGCAAACAGAGCGGCCTCCTCCCCTCCTGCGCCAGCGCGAATCTCCACAATGACATCCTTCTCACCATAGGCATCGCGGGGTGTAATGGCTTCTTCCAGTTCCCGAGTCAGACTCTCCAGACGCGCTTCGAGGCTTTCCAGCTCTTCCTTCACCAGCGCCGCCATCTCATCGTCCACGCCCTTTTCCAGCATGGCGCGCGTCTCTTCGAGAGTCTGAGATGTCCTCTTATACTCCCGGTATTTAGCCACTAGCTCACTAATCCCTGCCTGCTCCTTGGCCAGGTTCTGAAGGCGCTCGAAGTCGGCGGCAACCTCAGGCTGAGCCATGAGCTGGTTCAGCTCCTCGTAACGTTTCTCGACCGATTCCAGTTTCTTCAGCATCTTTCGCCCTTTTCAGTATAAAAAGACCCCGAAAGGGGGTCATATTATTATACCACAAGCTGGCTACTTTTCAAACCTGTGTGAGCAGGGCAACCACCTCCCCCACCGAGACCTCCCACTGCTCCCCCTCCACCATGTCCCGGTACACCACCGTGCCATTTTTAACCTCGTCCTCGCCAAAGATGAAGGTATATTCTACTCCTAAGACATTCGCCTGACGCATCTGGGCCTTCAAACTTTTACTACCAAAGCTCCAGTAAACCAGGATGCCGGCGCGGCGCAGCTCCGCAGCGAGCTTAAGCGCCTCATCCTTTGCCTCATCCCCCACATAGGCCACGAATATCGCCTGGGCTTCCGGAGCCGGCGGGGTGATGCCCTGCTCCTTCAGATTGAGCACGATCCGCTCCATCCCTACGGCAAAGCCGATGGCCGGCGTAGGCTTGCCTCCCATCTCCTCGATTAGGTCATCGTAGCGGCCCCCGCCGCCCAGGGCGCTCTGCGCCCCTTCCTCACCCTGCGGCTGGACCTCGAAGACCGTCCTGGTATAGTAGTCCAGCCCCCGCACCAGACGATGGTTCTTCTTGAAAGGAACCTTTAAAAGACGGAGATACCTCGCCACACTTCTAAAATGTTCTCTACATTCGGGGCACAGGTGCTCCACGCTTTTAGGGGCCGCGGCGGCTACATCCTGACACGAGGGCTTCTTACAGTCGAGCAGGCGTAGCGGATTCTTCCGAAACCTTGCTTTGCATTCGGGGCACAGCTGGTCGATATACTGGGAGTAATACCCTTTAAGCCTCTCCAGATAAGCGGGGCGGCACAACCGGCACCCGATGCTGTTTAGTTGCATAGAAAGCTTGTGCAAGCCGAGAGACTTGAAGAAACGCCACGCCATCTCGATAACCTCGGCATCCAGGGCGGGGTCACCCTCGCCCAGCGCCTCAATGCCAAACTGCTGATGCTGTCGGTATCTCCCCTTCTGGGGTCGCTCGTATCTGAAGATGGCGGCAAAGTAATAAAGCCTTACCGGCTGAGGCAGGTTATGCATACCGTGCTCCAGATAGGCGCGACATATAGGGGCGGTGCCCTCGGGGCTCAACGTCATCCCCTGGCCACTGCGATCCTCAAAGGAGTAGGTCTCCTTCTCCACAATGTCTGTGCCGGGGCCGATGGTGCGAATAAAAAGGCGGGCGTCCTCAAAGACGGGGGTATCGATGCGCTCATAGCCATAGCGCTGGCAAACATCCGCGGCCCGCTCCTCGATGTATCTAAAGTAGCCCTGTTCCGCGGGTAGGATATCCGCTGTGCCTCTCGGTGCCTTATACAAACAAGCCCCCCTTTCCCAGGCCAGCATACACTAGGGTAAAGGGGGTTGTAAAGGGCGTATAACTAGCTGCTTGAAACCAGACAGGTTACGCCAAAGATTTAAGTGGGTTGGAAGGGAGTAACATCGGGGAAGTGCCAAAAAAGCTTCACCATGAATACAAAGCCCACATTTCATGTAGAATGGGTGTTGCAACGCTATTTGATGTCAAAGTTGCCCCCCATTGCTGATACGCTTCCCGCTATCGGAATGGCAGAGGCATCCTGCAACGCAGGGGTAGAATCACTTCTATTGAATGAGGTATTCGAAGCCCTGAACTTAGGGGTTTTTCAATTGCCCCGTCGATCTCCGGCAGTCTCCCCTTGTCAAGTTGTACCCCCGCCAGCCAGTGCCTAGCCCTGGCTGGAACCGGTGACAGAAGTCAGAAAGACCTTTTACAGTTCAGACACACAAAATGCGATAAAAACCAGTGGCCATCAGTCCGCGTATCATCGGGACTAAGCTCCAGAGACATTTCTTGTTTGCAGTGAGGGCAGTGAAACAACCTGGTTAGACCAATATCTTGCTGTAACTTTGCTGCGTCTGCCTTTTCTTCATTCACTGTAAGCTTATATGAGCCAGTACTTTTCTTGATATCAGCTACTGCTAGTAGTGTTTCAATCTT